>JAUYSF010000446.1 GCA_030696435.1 Desulfoprunum sp.
TGTTCCTGAAAAAAGATATAATTCTCTGCATGGTGAATCCTTGATAAATTCGTAAAAAGTCGCCACGAAGATCATAGATGGCTAGATAAAAAGTTCGATATCCAAGGCGTAGTGTTTTTGGCAGGTTCTCGACAATACACATGGTATGTCGAGAACCAGCCAAAAAGCTACAACGAAGGAGATCGGGCTTTTTACGACGCCATCAATCCTTCAAAAAAAAAGGCGGACTGCAGGCAGGAGCAATCTCCCTCCGCAGTCCGCCTGTCATGTGTACTGATTTTTGGTTTAATGTCCTATCTTCAGACCCATTCCCTCAAAGAGCCACATCAGGCCGAAACCGTACCAGAGGGTATAGAACACATAAAAAGCCAGGGCGAAGATGATCAGGGCCAAATTTTCGTTCCAGTTCTTTGCGTCGACACCGTAGTAGTTATAGGCCGGTTCCAGGGCCTTTTTCTGGACATTGGCAAAAGGCTTGGCCTCGTCAAATTTTTCCTGTTTGGTCAGATCCTTGCCGATTGCGCCAAAGACCGTATGCCAGGCATACATGACATTCTTCTCGGGAATGCCGTATTTATCGGTAACCGGTTTGCCATCGTTCTTGAACATAAAGTCGGCATCGGCGAGACTGGCCTTCAACATCAGGCCCATATCACCCTTGATAACTACATCTTTTCCGGAAACTGCAGCTTGAGCGCCAATGACCCCCATGATTTTGGCGGTTTCACCGGCCTGTTCATCAGTTTTCATCGCTACTTTAACATCAATCATCTTTCCTGCAAACTTATCGCTATCCTTCATTGCCTTCGGGATGAAATAGGATGAACCCTTGGAGATCATATTGAACAGGTTGTCCATATAATCAAGGCCGTTTATTTTGCCTTTTCCGCCGGGAAAAACCGGCATGAAGATGACCGCCAAGAGAACAAAAAAGACGATCAGCATTAATATGCCTCTGGCTTTTAATTTAGATTGCATACTCATATCAATGACCCTCCGTTTTCAATTTAGAAATATTGCTGAAAAATGCATAGAACACCCAGATGGCGAAGGCCCCGATGATGAGAAAGAACAGGCTGTTACCGATGGTTCCGAGAATGGCGCCCAGTTCTTTGCTGATCTTGATATAGCCAAGGCTCTGCAGTTTATCCGGCAGGGCAAAAAAACGGTTGATAAAACCGGCGGTGACCGCCAGGGCAAAAAACCCGCGGATCTGGATGCCCGGAACAACCTTGGTCACCAGCGAGCCCACCTGCACACCGATCAATGAACCAAGCAGCATACCCATGGCCAGAGTGTAGAAGACGAAACCATAGAGGGCGTACTGGCTGAGGGCGCTGTAGCCGGCGGTAAAGACGATCTGGAAAATATCGGTACCAACTGTGGTCATCGAGGAGACACCGAGACCATAGACAAAGATCGGGAAGGTCAGGAAGCCACCGCCGACACCCATGATGGACGCGGCCATACCGACGACGAAACCGGCTGCAACCAGGAAGATTGCGGAGATCTTGCGGCCGCCGGGGGTCACGCCCTCATCGAAGGTCAGCATCGGGGGAATATGCACGGACTGAACTTTTTGGCCCAGGGGCGGAATTGCTTCTCCACCTTCGGGCTGCTTTTTACCGGCCGCCTCGCCTCTTCTCGCACTGAAATAATCCATCAGGGCATAGAAGGACAGAAAGGCGAGGATAAAAACATAGACTGCGGTGATGAACAGGTCGCTCAGGACCGGATTCAGATCGTAGAGATACCTGTTGAGCATGCCGCCCAGCGTCGCGCCGGTAAGCGAACCTACCAGGAAGGTCACCGCCAGGGAGACTGAGATATTCCCCAGTTTTCTATGGAGAACACTGCCCATGATCGCCTTGGCGAAGATATGGAAGAGGTCGGTACCGACCGCCAGGATACCTTTGACGCCGGCGCTCATCAGGGCCGGGGCGATGATGAAGCCGCCGCCGGCGCCGATGCAGCCGGTGATGAGACCAGCACAGACCCCGACAAAGATCGAGGCGAAAAAGATGAGATTGGTGTAGTGCGATGGCATGTAGGCATTTTTGCCACCGAGTACATTGGGCAGTCCTGTCCCGTCACCGGCCGCGATGGCGATACCACCGATCACGATCGGGACCAGCATGAGAAAGAGAATAGACATCCTCTTCCGACTCTTCAGGATGTTGGTCGACATTTCCAGTTCCCAGTTGGCCTGGGCCACCGAGCCCTTGACCATCAACTGGTACAGCTCTCTGCAATTACCCATAGTGTTTTCCTTTTTCATTGAAATTACATTCTTAATATCTTGAGCATATCGCTAGGCCCTTGTTGCCCTTCCGGGATCAACCGGGCATGGCCATATGCCGTTTCATTTGGGCTTGTTCAATCTTTTCCTGCTGTAAACGTTTCCTTTCAAAGGCATCGGCCAGCTTCTCGATGAGGGGCTCAAGCTCGATGGGTTTCATCAGATAATCAAAGGCACCCAGTTTCATGCCCTCGATACCGGAGTCCACCGAGGCATGGCCGGTCAGCAGCACCACCTCGACCAAAGGTTTGAGGATGCGAATCTGCCGCAGGGTCTCGATCCCGTCCATACCGGGCATCTTGACATCGAGCAGGACGACATCGGTATGGCTGTGCTCAAGGACTTCCAGAGCCTGCTTGCCACTCTCCGCACCGAGAACCTTCAGTCCGCGTTTTTCCAGTCTTTTCACGGTCAGATCGCGAAATTCCTCTTCATCATCGACTACCAGTACGTTAAATTCTCTCATGGCCTTTCTCCTTTTTTGAGTAATAATCCCTGTGCAGAAGCGCCCCGTGCCTCCGTCATCCCGGCTAACCCTGCTTGATGACCGGCAAGACAATGGCAAAGACAGCGCCTCCACTCTTCCTGTTTTCCACCTTGATCGAACCACCAAGTTTCTGGACAATGTCGTAGCTGATGTAGAGCCCCAGCCCGGTGCCCTTGCCCGGATCCTTGGTGGTAAAAAACGGATCGAATATCTGTTTCAGGTTCTCGGGTTTGATCCCCGGTCCACTGTCTGCGAATTCGAGAATGATATCGTTTGAGGTCCCTGTTGCCGTAGTGATCTCGATGATGCCACCCTGATCGACCGCATCAATGGCATTATTGATCAGATTGAGAAAGACCTGCTGCAGCTGCGGTCCATCGGCCATGGTGGTCGGCAGGTCTTCGGCATAGTGCCTGATGATCGAGATATTGTTATAACCAGCCTCGGTCTCAACAAAGGATATGGTCTCCTCGATCAGGTCGTTGAACTGGACGTTCTGTTTCTCACTCGCTATCTTGCGCGAGAAACCAAGGAGTCGGTGGGTGATAGTGCCGGCCCGGCGCACATGGTGTTTGATCTGTTCCACGGACTTCACATATTCGTCCATATTCTTGACAAGAGCCGGATCCTCATCCGGTAGCAGCTCGCCGATCCAGCCGGCCTGGTTGGTGATCATCTGCAGCGGGTTATTGATCTCATGGGCAATGCCGGCAGCCATCCGACCGACGGTGGCCATCTTCTCCATCTGCACCATCGTGCCTCCGAGCTCCGCCCTTTTGCGGTCGTACAGCTCGAGCCGGCGCAGGAAGTAATTGCTAAAAAGGATGGCTAGGACGAGAAAACTGATACCTGTTGCGGCGATAACGGAGATGATATTTCTACGGTTCTGATAGAACGGCCCCAGGGAATCCTCGATCCGGGCCTTGACGAAAAGACACCACTGGCCGTCCTTGACCCATCTGGTGGCGGTAATAGTTTCGCCGGTCTTGGTAATGGCCGTCCCTTCATGGTGTTCGAGAAGTGTTTTGTCATGGACAGTCAGTTCTTTCTGGCCCTGGCTGCTCGGGGTCTGCAAGGTGCCTTCCCGGTTGACGATGAAGGAATCACCGCTCGGACCTATCTGTGCACTGAGGAGGAGTTTATTAAAAGTTTCAGAGTTGATCGTGGCCCGCAGGACATAACTCTTCAGCGGATCGGTCACTGCCACGACAAAGTGGGGAACTTTTCTGAAACCGAGAAAGACATCACTGACATGACTGCCGTTGATCAGGACCTCCTGGAACCACGGGGCATCAAAATAATTCTTTCCGGTGATGCTTTTGGCGTAGGGGCCGACATAGGCCAGTTGGCTGCCGGATGAGTCGATGACATGCAGGTCGACGATGCTGCCGGCCTGGTTAACGGCCTTGAACAGGGTATTGAGATTCTCCTGATTTCCCAGAAAATCGATGGGATACATACCAACAAGTATTTTCAGGAGATCTTCCTTCTCTTCGAGAAAGAGCGAGACCACATCCTTCTTGTGCTCAATGAGACGGCCGATGGACAGCTCAGTCTTGTCGATGACTGCATCTTTCAGATTGCTGAAGGTCACCAGGGCCAGGATTACCATCGGCACGGTGATCAGGAGACAGAAGGCCCCGGACAGTCGCAGCCAGATTTTCGTATAGTAGTTTGACAGTTCCATAATGGCTACCCGTTCTACTTTGAGCTATTTCCAAGAGAGTCAAAGGCCGTATTCAGACAGCCAAGCACTTCGTTCCAGCCTGAATTTCGTTCGATCACCGCATGGGCGCCTGCCCGGAACATCTGTGCCCTTTTCAGTCCCGCCAGGTTGCGCCTGACCAGAGCTACGGCCCGCATGCCGCCTATACTTCCGGCAAAACGGATGACAGCCAGGGCCTCTTCCCAGGCATTCATCGTATCCGCCAGGATGAGATCGGGGACAAAGGTGAGAATCTTGTATTCCGCGCCCTTGCCGTAGACCACGCTATCAGCAAAACAGTGGGCCTGCCGACCGATCTTCTCAGAAAGCATCTGCAAAAATTTCAGCCCGGCCTTCCTCCCCCGTCTGTCCGAATAGACCAGGAGAACCTTTTTGGCGTTGACCGGCAGGATCCCTTTGGGAATCGGCATGTTGTACTGAATGAGGAAATTGACCAGATCCTGCTGCCGTACCCTGCGGCTCTCTCCGGAGGCAAAGACCTTCAGGCCGTTTTTCTCGATCCAGTTATGCACGCGGGAGACAGAGACACTGCACAGGACTGCTACCTGTTCAATCTTCAGAGTCGGGCTTCCGTCTTTTTCTATGCTTTCCGTCATCGTCTCAGCCTGTATTACGGTTTCCGCCCTGTCATTTGTCACTGCCCGTTCCGTATCCAAGGAGATCTCTGCTTCGTCCCCTGTACCTGATCTCTCTTAAAGCAACTTCGGGGCCATACCGGAATAATCCTCTGAAATATTATTTTTTGTAATGTTTTCAGAAAATTAACCACACTTGTCACACGTTATATCTCACTCTCCACGCTCCACCCGCCTTCGCCGCTGTATAGCTGCGGTGATGGTAAAAAGACGTAAAACTGAGGAATAATCTTGTAATTGCGCTAAAACTACGCTATGTGCAGAACAGGTGACACGATCCCGCGGCAAGACCGTGGACTGTATAGAAAT
>JAUYSF010000484.1 GCA_030696435.1 Desulfoprunum sp.
CAAAACTCTAAGGTGACACACTCGACAATCCGTGGTGAAAAACCAATGTCAATCAGGTACACTGCTCACAGTGTGTCATTCCATTGTCTCAATCAAAAGAGAACGCGAAGGCAAGCGAGGAGCCGCACAGCGTAGCCGACACAGTTAATGCTTGATTTCGAATTGGAATACGCCCACGCCCCCAGTCTACCCGCTGTTGAACAGAGAAAATCCATGCAGTCGCCTGAATTATCAATTTTTTATACGTCCAAAAGATCGACAGCAATCACCATTCACGGCAAAGCTTGCCGACGTGTTCTCCTGATCCTTCTCATTGCCGCTCTTCTGCTGTCAGGTGCCGGTACTGCCGGGGCCTCGATCCAGGACACCGCCTATGAAAAAACCCTCACTGTCTTTAAAAAACTGCCGGGCTTGTCGACAAAGAATCAGCAGATCAATGAAAAACTCCTCAAGTCCTTGTCCTACACCCATTTGCGGGCATTCAGGGCCTTCTGCAGCCTGCCCGGGATGAGTGCCGGCCAGGCAGGAGAGATCTTGCACCGCCTACCCGGTGAGACGATCCAATATGAACATATCCCTCTACTTGAACGACTCACCCAGCTGAAAGGAACCTCTGCCACCCTCTGCTGGCAGCTCCTCGCCCGACTCAGATCAGTGAGTTATGTCAGCGCGAGGACCCTGGCCGGTCTGGCGAATATACGAGAACTCTCAGCCGGCGAACTGTTCCTGCTTATCGACCGGGTCGACCCCTTGAACGAGCCGGGTCGTTGGGCGGCCGGGGCCCTCTTCAAGGTTCCAGACATCACCGGGACTGAGGTCAGTCGGGGGCTCGACCTGATCGATAAGCTGACGGAGCGACAGCGCTGGGCTGTGGAGCAGCAGTGCAAAATCAGGGGCATCAAGGCGGAAGAGGCCCTCAGGGGTATAGCCCTTCTTCATTCCCTGACCGACGCCGATGCCTGGAACGTCCGGGGCCTTTTCATGCTGCCCGGCATGACACCGGAGCGGGCCTCCTCCTGGCTGACCGGCTATTTCAGTCTTCCCGACAAGGAGCGGGAAGGGCGATTCCGGCGGATGTCCACCGAAGACAAGACGCTTCTTCTCAAGGTTTTTGCCGCAGCCTCCGACTATCCCCTCTGGCAGATCAACAACCTGCACGATATCACCGAAACCTTCGGCCAGGAGATCAGCAGCGGTACTCTGGCCGGCACCTCGGCAGAAGGCCTGCTCGGCCTTTTCCGCCGCCTGCATCCCGGTGTACAGCAGAATTTTGCAGCAGAGATGCAGCGAAGTCTCAGAGGCGGCAACCGCAGCGGCGCAATCGCCGTCCTGCGCCGGGCGACTGCGGCGGCGCGGAAACAGACGGCTGTAGACCTGACCAGCGCCAATATCTATGTCCTCCTTGCTCACGGCGGCGACCTCTACGATTCATCCTTCCGGGATATCCTCGTGCCGGTTTTAAAGCAGCGGCTGATTGCATCCTTCGACGATGACTTGCTGGCTTTTCTCCTCGCCACTGATCCCGACAGTGTTTTCACCTCCGATTTGATCGCCAGCCTGGCCCAGAAAGGCAAACTCACCGTGTTCTTTCCGCAGGATGCCGGAAGGCAGCAGAAGGTGCTCAACCTCGTGGCCCGCTCCGCCCTGCAGAACGAATTCAGCCTTATCCTGTTCTCGGCCACCTTCACCAAACTGCTTGAGACCATCGCACCGCAGGCCCGCTCCTATCTTCTTTCCATACTGCTCGAAGCAGCGCACAGCAAAAATTCTCTATTCTCCCGCCAGGTCCGGGTCATCCTCCAGTATTTTCTCCATGAGCACCCGGCCCTCCTGCCGGCGGCAGACAGCCTGAAGATCAGCAAAATGCTGGAGGAATTCGGGATCATCGATCTCAACCAGTATGCCCGCACGCCCTTCACGCAGTGGAAATCCGACGGAGAGCTGAAAAGCCTCTCGGTCTTCCAGAGTGACGACGATGGCCGGACCTCCTATCTCACCAACTGCCAGACCCTGATTGCCGGCGGCTACCGGCCTGAAATCTCGCAAAGCTACCGGCTCGATGGTCTTGGCAGCGACACGCTGACTGCCGCTCGCTCCGTCGTGATGGAACTCTCTCGTGGATCGGGGGGCGGACTGGCACGTCTCTATAGCCTCTCGGCCGATCATCCCCTGGTTATCGACTGGGTGAAGACGGTGGGCGGCCTGAGACTCTCTCATTCCATCTTCATCTATCAGGGAAAAACCACCCAGCAGCAACTCATCAGGCAGTTCCTCAAGGGCGACAACGAGATGTTCGCCCAGCGCGGCCACAGCTACTGGCGGCGGGAACAGCTCATCGAGCCGATCCGCGACCTGCTGGAATCGGGGACGGTCAGCGCGGCCGATCTTGCAAAAAAACAGCGTTTTCTCAGCATCGGCTCCTGTGGCGGGATCAGGGCCTACACCGATCTCAACCGGCTGTTTCACAACCATGTGGATATCCTCGCCACCATCGGCACCGGAAAATCATCGATCAACAATCCCTACAACCAGCAATTTTTTGAGATCATCGCCCGCAATTCTGATATGCTGTCCTGGCAGGAAGTGGCGAGGAGTTCCGCCGATATTTTTATCCGCAATCTCGGCGAGGACTACCTGCAGCCCGGCTCATTGCCAGCCATCCTCCACAAAATCATGGATTTGAAACCCGTTACAAATGGCACTGATAAAACGCACTGACCTTCCCGGCCACCTGAAGACTTTTGGCGACAGCCCTCCGCCGCAGATCGTCCTCTGTCTCGGAGAGCGCTATCTCGGCCGCGAGGCCGCCGACCTCCTGCAGCAGGCCATTCTTGCTGCATCACCCGGGACGGTACACAGCATTGATGGCGACCAAGAGGATCCGGGCCAGACCCTGGCAAAACTCAACAGCTTCTCCTTGCTGCCCGGTCGGCAGATCTTCCGGGTGAGCGACAGCAGGATTTTCCATTCCAAGACGGTCGCCTCGGCGATCTGGAATAAAGCTGTGCAGGCCAAAGATGCCGGTCGGCCCGATTCCGCCCGACGCTCGCTGAAAAGCCTTCTGCAGCTGGCCGATATCAAACCGGGAAGCACCACAGCGTTTTCCGAGATCTCCGCCGACCAGTGGCAAAAATTGTTCAGTTTCGCAAGACCCTCGGAAAATCTCTTTTGGGCCGATGATCTGGTCACCGAGACCGGCAATAGTGGAGCGGTCGCCGGTAAAGCAGCCGGTATCGCCGAAAAGTATATCGCAGCCTTTGAAAAAGGGCTGCCACCACAGAATATCCTCATCCTCACGGCAGAAGAGGCAGACCGACGCCAGCGGCTCTTTACCGCCATCAAAAAAATCGGTCTGGTCATCGACTGTGCCGTGGCTGAGGGTTCCGGAGCCGCCGCCCAGAACGAGCAAAAAGACATCCTGCGGGAGATGGTGCAAAAAACCCTGAAGGAATTCGGTAAGAAAATCGAACCGCAGGCCCTTGATATCTTTTTTGAGCGGGTCGGTTTTCATCCGGTGGCAGTCGTCATGGAGACCGAAAAGCTGGCCCTCTATGCCGGTGACCGGCCTCTCATTACCACCGCCGACCTCGACGAGATGGTCGGCAGAAGCCGTGAAGATGCCCTCTTTGAACTGACCGACGCCTTTGGCAAGAAACAGCCCGGCAGGACCCTGACTATTCTGGGTCGGCTCCAGGACAACGGCACCCACGGCCTGGCCATCCTCTCGACCATGCGCAATTATTTGCGCAAGCTCATGGTTTTCCGCTCCTTGCAAAACCGCTCTCAGCCCCTATGGCACAGGGGCATGAACGCCAGACAGTTTCAGTCCGACTATCTGCCGGCCCTGAAGGAAACCGGAGAATGGCCGGAACTCCTCAAAGGCCACCCCTATGCCATCTATATGAGTTTTACGACAGCGGCCGAGTATTCCTGCGCCACGCTCAAGGACTGGCTCAGCCTGCTGCTCCAGGCGGAATACCGGCTCAAGGGTTCGCCCCTGCCCCAGCGCCTGGTCTTGGAAGAACTCTTCCTCACCCTGCTCGGCAAAAAACAGGCCGCCCGCAAGACCTGACAGGGTGAGGATCCGCCGTACACAGCAGACAGGCGCTGAAAGAACAGCCAAGGGAGAGGGCGTTGTCTTTCTGCATTGAAAATGTCTTTTTCGTTATTATTTTAGTCAGAGAACAAACCGGCGAGTAGTCAACACGTTCAATATCAGGAGAGTCAACCCCTATCCATGGCAGACAAGAAAAATTCGCCCCAGGGCTCGGTGGCCACAAAAGACTGGGTCGAAACCATGGAGCCACCGATGTTCAAGGTGCTCCTGCATAATGATGATTACACCTCAATGGAATTCGTCATAGTGATACTCGTCGGAGTGTTCCATAAAACCGCCCCGGAGGCCACCCGGATTATGCTGAATGTGCACGAACAAGGCATCGGGATCGCCGGGATCTATACCCGAGAAATATGTGAAACCAAGATTGAACAGGTGCACAGCCTGGCCCGACAAAAGGAATTTCCCTTGCGTTGTTCCATGGAAAAAGCCTGACAACCCGCACCGAAGATAAACCGCAGACGGACGTATATTATGCTGAGTAAAACATTGGAAAAGGCCCTTATCCGGGCGATCAGAGAGGCGAAAAGCCACAATCATGAGTATGTGACCGTTGAGCATATGCTCTACGGCCTGCTCCATGACGAACTGACCTCATATATCATCAGTGAATGTGGCGGTTCGACGGAGACCCTCAAAGAGAAGCTGGAACAGTTTCTCGCAGCGGAGATCCCGAAACTGTCCTCGACCGGCCCAAGCGAACCGGCCCAGACCATGGCCTTCAACCGGGTTTTGCAGCGGGCTGTGGCCCATGTCCAGAGCTGCGGCAAAACCGAGGTGGACAGCGGTGACGTGCTGGTGTCAATCTTCTCGGAATCGGACTCACACGCCGTCTTTTTTCTCAGCTCGGTCGGAGTTGGCCGGATGGCGGTCGTCAACTTTATCTCCCATGAACTTCCGGAAGGACTGCAGAAGGAACCGCTGGCAAGACCGCCGGAGGGACCGGAGACCAAGGAACAAAGCCCGGGCGAGAAATCCCTCAAAGATTTCACCGTCAATCTGGCTGTGCAGGCGGCTGAAGGTAAACTCGATCCGCTCATCGGTCGGGATCTCGAAATCAGCCGGATCATGCAAGTCCTCTGCCGCCGAAAAAAGAACAACCCGCTGCTGGTCGGGGAGCCAGGTGTTGGCAAAACCGCCATGGCGGAAGGTCTGGCCCTGCGCATCCATGAAGACAAGGTGGCCAGGGCTGAAGGCCGCAAGGCCACTGTCCCTGATCTGTTGCAGGACGTCGAAATTCATCTTCTCGACATGGGCGGCCTGGTGGCTGGTACCAAATACCGGGGCGATTTTGAAAAACGCCTCAAGGGGGTGATCTCGGCCATCGAGAACAAGGAAAACGCCATTCTCTTCATCGACGAGATCCACACCATTGTTGGGGCAGGAGCTACCAGCGGCGGCTCGATGGATGCCTCGAATCTGCTCAAACCCGCCCTGCAGTCCGGCATCCTGCGCTGTATCGGTTCGACGACCTACGAGGAGTACAAAAATCAGATCGAAAAGGACCGGGCCCTGTCCCGGCGCTTCCAGAAGATCGACATCGAAGAGCCATCGGTGGACGACACCTGCCTGATCCTCAAAGGGCTGCAGGCCCGCTATGAAAACCATCATCAGGTCCACTATTCCAAAGGCTCTATCAAGGCCATGGCCGAACTGGCGGACCGCTATATCAACGAACGTTTCCTGCCGGACAAGGCCATCGATGTCATGGACGAGGTCGGTTCTTTGTTCCGGCTTGAGGGCCGGGTCGGCGGCATGGTCAAGGTCACGGATGTGGAAAAGGTGGTCTCACGGATTGCCAGAATCCCGGCCAAGAGTGCCACCTCCTCGGATATCGGCTCCCTGAAGGAACTGGCCCCCAGGATGCGACAGGTGGTCTTCGGTCAGGACGAGGCTATCGAGGCCGTGGTGACCGCGGTGAAACGCTCACGGGCCGGCCTTGGCAACCCCGATTCGCCGACCGGCAGCTTCATCTTTGCCGGTCCCACCGGTGTCGGCAAGACCGAGGTCGCCAGGCAACTGGCCAAGGTCCTCAATATTCACTTCGAGCGCTTTGACATGAGTGAATACATGGAAAAACACGCGGTCTCCCGACTTATCGGCTCACCGCCCGGCTATGTCGGTTTTGACCAGGGCGGCCTTCTGACCGAGGCCATCCGTAAGCACCCGCATACCGTGCTGCTGCTTGATGAGATTGAGAAGGCCCACCAGGATATCTATTCGATCCTGCTGCAGGTCATGGACCATTCGACCCTGACCGACAACTCGGGCCGGAAAGCGGATTTCCGCAACGTCATCCTGATCATGACCACCAATGCCGGGGCACGGGAACTGACTGCCAGGGGCATCGGTTTTGTCACCAGCAAAAAGGGCAAGGACCAGTCGGCGATCAACAAGATCTTCGCCCCGGAATTCCGTAACCGGCTCGATGCCATCGTCACCTTCAGTGCCCTAAACGGTGAGGCCATGCAGAACGTGGTCGAAAAACTCATCAAAGAACTCGAAGGCCAGTTGGCCGAAAAGCGGGTGAGCATCAGCCTCTCGCCAGCGGCCAAGGTTTGGCTCGCTGAAAAGGGCTATGATCCCGACTACGGGGCCCGACCGTTGCGCCGCCTGATCATGAAGGAAATCGGTGATGTGCTGACCGAAGAAATCCTCTTTGGCGAACTGGCCAAGGGTGGCGAAGCCCAAATCGATCTCATTGAGGAGAAGCTGAGCTTCACCTATGTGCGATAGTTCAGGTACCCTTTACAGGATGGCCGTTCGCCCGGACGGTCATTCCCCCCTCTGACCAAAAGGATTGATGCGATGACAGACTGCCTCTTCTGCAAAATTGTCGCCGGCCAGATTCCGGCCCAGATAGTCTACGAAGATGATGAAATCATGGCCTTCAGGGATATTGCCCCGGTGGCGCCGCAGCATATCCTCATTATCCCAAAAAAACACCTGACCGGACCGTCGGCCATCGGCGAAGAAGATGAGCAGCTCATCGGTAGGCTCATGCGTATCGCCAGCCAGGTCGCAGCGGAGAACGGTATCGGCGATGCCTTCCGCCTGGTCATGAGCAACGGGGCAGAGGCCGGACAGCTGGTCTTTCATCTGCACATGCATATCCTCGGTGGCCGGCCGCTGCACTGGCCGCCGGGTTGAACTGCGCGCCGGTCGTCTTTCCGGCGCCCTCCGTTCTATCAAGCAGCACCCTTCCCTGTATATCGCAATCCTGGGAAGGGTACTGCTCAGTCGGCTCAGGACATTGAGCTGGGCCGTGCACTCTTGTAGAGCACAAGGTCCTCAATACTCAGGACGCTCATCTCATGCTGCCGGGCAAAATCAACGATCTCCGACAGACGGGCCATACTGCCGTCCGGGTTGGTCAATTCACAGAGTACCCCTGCAGGATTGAGCCCGGCCAAGTGCATGAGGTCAACTGTCCCTTCGGTGTGTCCCCGCCTGGCCAGCACCCCGCCGTTCCTGGCCCGCAAAGGGAAAACATGACCTGGTCGGCAGAGATCTTCAGACCGACTGATCTCAGCCACGGCCGCCTTGATCGTCTGCACCCGATCACTTGCCGAAACACCGGTGGTCACCCCGCTTCTCGCCTCGATAGACACGGTAAAGGCCGTGCCATGACGACTGTCATTGGTGCTCACCATAGGTGCCAGGCCCAGGTTGTCGGCCTTTTCCTCGGTCAGGCAGAGGCAGACGATGCCGCTGCACTCTCTGATCATCAAGGCCATCTGGGCAACGGTCAGATGCTCCGCTGAAAAGATCAAATCCCCTTCGTTTTCACGATCCTCATCATCGACCAGCAGTACTCCCTGGCCTGCACGAAGTGCCGCCAAGGCTTTTTCCACCCGGCCTTGCGGACTGCCGAATTGACTTAATAAAGACTGATTCATGGTAAGTTTCTCCTTCATTTTTACCGAGCGTCTGTCCAGAAGCGAGGAATTTTGTTCGAGATCAAGGCATGCAAAAAAATTTCCCACAGGCATATATGCAATATTCCGAGGATATAATTTTGAAGCATAACGCTGAGATCGAACCAAATAACCGTTTCGGAAGGACACTCCCTGAATCAGGGCATACAGGAAGACTGATCATGCGCTGATCGCATGACCGTACAACATGCCAGCAGGCGGAATACTCCACCCCGTCGTGTTATTCTCTCCCATCCGGACTCTCACCGTCGGCCCTGGCATCGCACCAGATCTGCTTGACCCTGTTGTCACCAACAGGCGCTCGCGGGCTTTCCGAAAATCTTCGGATAACATCCGGTGGGGAATTTCACCCCGCCCTGAGAATAATGCGCGCACCCGGATCATTGTCCCGGACCTTTATTTCAGGTCCACACAATTCCGGTAATGCACACTCACTGTGTTCATCTGCAATTGTATATCTTCTTATCGAACCATAGGCATACCCTCCTTTCATTTCAGTATTCCATGCCGGACGAAGAGGCTCTTCGCAGGGCAAGGCAGTCATAAATTATGGCCGTAACCTGGAAAGTCAAGCACCAGAGAGTATCTCACCAGCCATAATGTACCCTGTGTGGCAATACCACCATGCAATGGCCAGGCAAGGAATGAGAAAAGCCGGACCGTTCTTGAAGTATTCGGCCATCACGGGTATAAACACTCTCATGCAGAACGAACACTCAGGACAATTCATCATAGCCTTTCTCAGCCTTTTCCCTCAGGACATCCCGGTCCAGTCACTGCTGCTGTTTTTTGTGACGGCCACCGGCTTCATCCTCCTGCTGCTTGCAGGCCTGACGATCCATCATCGTACTCAGCGCCAGCAACTTGAGTGCCTTGCCTCGGAACTGGCAGAGGCGAGAATGAAAATTCTCGATCTGGATCACCTCACTATCGAGCACAGATTGCGGATTGTCGAGCTGGAAACCCTCCTGACAAACGAGAAAAAGAATGGCGCTGAAAAACTCACCCTGCTCGAAGAGGCCCGAGACGAGCTGCGCCTGCAGTTCAGCGCCCTGGCCCAGAAGATCTTTGAGGAAAAGAGCGAGAAGTTCGGCAGCCAGAACAAGGAGCGGCTTGAGGCCATCCTCCAGCCCTTCCACGAGCAGCTCACCTCCTTCAAGAAAGAGATCAACGACATCTATCTGAGCGACACCCGGGAGCGAATTTCCCTGAAAGAAGAGATCCTCCATCTGCGCGATCTCAATCAACAGATCAGCACCGAGGCAGTCAATCTCACCCGAGCGCTCAAAGGCGACAAAAAGATCCAGGGCAACTGGGGAGAACTTGTGCTGGAGAAGGTGCTGGAACAGTCCGGCCTGCGCCGGGGCCATGAATACGACTGCCAGGAAGGATTCCGGGACCGGGACAACCGCCTGTTTAAGCCCGACGTCATCGTCCATCTGCCCGAGGGCAAGGACATCGTCATCGACTCGAAGGTCTCACTGGTCAGCTGGGAGAGGTATGTCAACGGCAGCGATGAGGGCGAACGGACGCGCGCCCTTGCCGATCTGGTCAAGGCTATCCGCGAGCATCTTGCCTCGCTTGGCGGCAAAAATTACGCAGATCTGGGCGGCATCAGATCCCTGGATTTCGTCATCATGTTCATGCCGATTGAGGCGGCCTTCGTCGCAGCCTTCCAGCATGATGACCAACTCTTCGCCAGCGCCTTTTCCAGCCGGATCATCGTCACCACCCCGACCACCCTCTTGGCGACCCTCAGGACCGTGGAAAATATCTGGCGCTATGAACACCAGAGTCGCAATTCCCTGGAAATCGCCAAACGGGCCGGGATCATCTACGACAAGCTCTGCAGTTTTGTCGAGGATATGGAGAAGATCGGCAGACAATTGAGCAGCTGCCACCAGACCTACGATGCGGCCATGTCAAAACTCAGCCAGGGCCGCGGCAACCTCATCGCCCAGGCCGGTCAGCTCACTGAACTCGGGGTCCAGGTCAGAAAAGAACTCT
>JAUYSF010000062.1 GCA_030696435.1 Desulfoprunum sp.
GCTCCAAGGCCTCAGCAAGACTGTTACTCTTCTGCACAGCAGTAGCAAGATGATGACCGAATTGAAAATTGCCGCCATAGTAATGGGTGAACTGTTTCAGCCGTCCCAACCGGCGTTCCTCGGCAAAGCGTTCCTGCAATAAATCATAAAAACGAAAATATACCTCACTACGGTCTCGGCCTGAGCAAGGCACTGCCAGACCATAAATCTCTCTGGCAATATCGGCGAACAGCCAGGGGTAACAGGCGGCCCCTCTGCCAAGCATCAATCCGTCTGCCCCCGAAAGCTGCAGGCATTTACGGGCATCTTCCACTGAAAAGATCCCTCCATTGGCGATAACCGGAATCCCAAGGGCAGCTTTTACCGTAGCGATACAGTCCCAGCGAGGTTTTCGACAGAATTTTTCATCGTTCATCCGGCCATGCACCGTAAGGAGATCTACGCCCTCACCTTCAAGCATCCGGCAGAAATCGATCAATTTCTCATTATCAAGATTCTCGCCAAGTCGGATCTTGGCACTCACCGGCAGGGAGGTGGCTTTTCTCAAGGTCCTGAGAAGCACACGTACTCGATCGGGATCACTGGTCAAAAAGACCCCTGCTCCCAGACGACGCAACTGCGGAGCAGGGCAGCCGAGATTGAGATCAACGCCTTGAGCTTCCAAGCCATGCAGTCGCTCCACAGCCGGGACTATGGCCTCAACATCTGTCAGAAAGAGTTGATAAAAGAGCGGATATTCCAGTTTTGTCCGCATGAGAAAAGGCGAACAGCAACTTTCTTCAGGGAGCTTTTTAGCGGCTAGCATCTCGGTGAACAACAATCCGACGCCCCCCTCTTCCAGAACAAGAGAGCGCAGGGCCGAATGTGAGAGGCCGACCATGGGGGCAAGAGCGAGGGGTGGCGAAAGGCTGAGATTGCCGACGACAATCTCCCTTGGCGGCTGATCCGCTGACACAACTGTGTGGTGATGAGAAGTGTACAAATTCTATTTCATCGTCTGATTGACAATAGCCATGACGCTTGCCTGTTCAAGTTTCTTAAAGAGCTTGACATGAACGGAAAAATCCTGCTCGACGACATGATGAAATCTGACACCGACAATCATCCCGGCACAGCGTAATATCTCACCTTTGGAAATCTCGATTTCCGTGACAATTTGTCTTCCCAAAAGAAGGCGGGCGTTGTCCTTATTGGATATCCGGATAGAAAACCCTAGACCTCCTTTAGATATATCGATCATTTCTCCTCTGAAAGTCCGTTTGCCGGTATGACCAAAGGGATCGAGCAGCATATTGTTGATGATAAGCGAAACGGGATAACGAGGGTATTCCCTCCTGTCACTGCCGGCCATCCTGATCAGATCGGGAATGATATCGAACTTCATACAGAAATCCTGCAGCTTCGACTCCAAGCCGGGGTGGGCATTCTGCAGTGTGCCAAGCATCTGGTGATCCAGAACATGGATCTGGACTTCAGACTGAGCCTTGAGTGTAACCGTCCAGACCGATACCGAAAAGAATTGATCAACACCCAGAATATCACCCGGCTGCATCCGCTTGAGAAAGGTTTCCTGTGAACCGTGGTTACAGTAGATACCGACAAAACCCGAGTTTATAAAATAAAGACTGTTATCCGTCTCTCCACTGCGGACAATCACCTCATCGCTATGATACTTTTCCAGACGCAGGGCATAATACATGGCCGTGAATTCTTCAGTGGTCATTCTCTCATAGAGATCGCCCCAGATCTTCAAGTGGTTGCTCGTTATGGAAGAACTCTTTTCCTCCTCGATGATCTCCCCGGCCCTAATCACTTCAGAAAGGGCCATGGGGTTGATTTCCAGCAATCTGTCCCGGAGCATTTCCGCAGTCAGAAAATCCTTATCCCGGGCTGCAGTTACACAACGGTTATAAATCTTCTGGCAGGCCTTCTCCAGATCTCCCCCTTTGATGAGAGAGGCAATTTCTTCCTCAAATCCACGAATCTTCGATGTGGCCCTAGCCATCTCCCTGGGGTCATCATCAAAGCTGATATCATTGCCAACGTTCTTTTTCTGATGGAGATGCCGCAGTTTGGGTTCTATAACCAGCAGCGTTTCTTCAGCAAGTGCGGAAACCCTGCTCTGAAAAGGATCTCCCGGATGGCTGGAAATGAGTTGTTTCAATATTGTGACACTTTGAGGGGAGGGGAATTTCTTCAATGCGCTGATAATTCTGACGAGAAGTTCTTCTTTGACACGTTCTGCAAAACTGTTTCGCCTGGCAAGAAGCGCATGTAAAGCCTCGTCCACGCCCTTTCCTCCTATCTGGGCGAGATGCATCACGAGCGAGATCTTCAGCTCGTCGTCAACTATCGGCAAGGCTTCAAGGAGTCGGGTCTTCATCTTGCTGCCATCTAGCCTGTCGATGCAACCGATGACCTCCTGTTGCACTCGGATATCCCGGTGTTTGAGATAGGGTTGCACCAGAGAATACAGGGAAGGATCGCCAATTTCGGCGATGATATAGATCACGTTGCGAATGACAAACCAAGGCGGATTCTTCTTGAGGCACTCAACAAGAATAGGAATCGCAACATTGCCGGCAACAGGGATAAGCCGCATGAGCAGGAACCGGTCCCGTTTGCTATCACTGTGCATGAGTTTATTCAGCAGAAAGATAACCGCCCGGCGACCAAGATATACCAAGATATTATCAACACTGGATTTTTTCTTCTCGTCATCGAGCAGATATTCGTTGACGAGAATCTCCAGGATTTCTTTGGAGGCGAGGTTCTCTTGAATTTTGGCAAGCATCCCTCTGATCGTATTACCCTTTTCCAGAATACCGTTCTGAATCTGATAGAGAATAACTAACAGGGCCTCCGCTTCAATGAAAAGCCCTCTATCCAGCATAAGCTTGCCAATCTGCTCGATCTGTTTACAAACAGCACCGAAACCGGTGATATAAACCGTTTCAAACTGTAGCCACTCAACCAACAATTTAGAGAGAGGCTCCAGTGCGTCGAGATGCTCTCTTTCAAGAATCTGACCGATAAGAAAAGACAGGGTCATGACAGCTCGTTCCCTAAGCAGCACATCATCACAACGGGCACTTTCGCCAAGCCTTTGCAGCAGAATCGCGGCCTCTTGCTCTTTGCCCTGACACAGAAGGGAAAAGATATAATTCGCGAGATTGGTTACCAATTCATTATTTCGGAGTATTTCAAAGTTGCCGTGCTCAAACTCGGCAACACCGCGGGAAACACGCATAGTCTCGCGTGCCCGTTCTGTCTCTTCGATGATTTTCCGGGCATTCTCAAGGGCTCTTTGCTGTCTTTCCTTGTCAATTTCCATAAATCCCTCTTTATCGTAAGTTATGAAGACACGAAAATAAGCAGGTTCCTGAAAGGTTTTCAGCCATAATATGAGCTGTCACGCTATTATACATTTCCTTTACTCTTATACACAAATGGTTTTCCTCTTATTGTGGCGGGAGAAAACGATAAAAACCAGTTATTCGGAGGAATACAAACACATACAACGCTGAAAATGATAATCATGATACTGATAATAAAAGGTATTTAATTTTCAACTCACTTACGGAACAAATGAACTATCTGGGCAAAGTGCTGCATTTTTTATCCTCTTGCACAAGCTATCATTCAAGGATTATTAAGTAAATTCAACAATTGCTATTTATTTGACATGCGTCCTGTCGGAATGTATAGATTTATTTGGTTTATTTTTTCCCACTTCACATCATCCCCTTTCAGAATCAGAACTGCCAAAGGGTTAAGACGGAGACTATCATGTTGCGCTGCAAACTTACAAAAGACCGATTATCCATTTTCTTTTTCATTGTTCTCAGTCCTTTTTTTCTGATATCGCAATCCGAAGCAGAAACACGCTATGTCTCAGACTACCTCACTATCAATCTCAAAGATAATCTCGAAAAGCCTTATCAAGTTGTGGCAAAGGTCAAATCAAACGAGCCACTTACAATTCTCGAAGAGAATGAAACCTACGCCAAGGTTGAAACAGAAGGGAAACAGGTGGGATGGATTGCCAAACAGTATCTGACAACTGCTCTTCCCAAAAGCCTCGTTGTTGACCAACTCCGTAAAGAAATAGCGGATCTGCGGGCCAATCGCCCATCGCCCCCATCACCTGAAACCACCGAAAAAGCCAGTGGCCAGGACAACCAAAATTTATTAGCGGAACGGGACCATTTGCAGGCAGAACTGCAGACAGCCATGAGTCGAATCACCGAATTTGAAAATGCAATGGCCAAGAGTTCCGGCCAATCGGCCCCTCCAGATGCTGCCGCAATAGACTCGGAAATCAAGCAACTCGTGGAAAAGAAACAGCAGTTGGAAACAGAAATCACTGCCCTGCAGGTACAATATGAAAGCCTCAATGACGGCACAGTCGATGTCTCGGCTCTCATGAAGGAAAAAGAAGATTTTCTTGATCAAATCAAAGAAAAAGATGCACGGATAGCCTCACTCTCGGCAGAGAACGAGAAACTGGCCAGGACTGCGATGATCTACTGGTTCTGTGCAGGCGCCTTGGTCTTTGTCATTGGTATGTTTTCCGGTAAAATGTTTAGTAGGAAAAAAACAAAATATTCCTACTGATTGAATCGATATTCCCATAAAAGCAAAATTTCTGCCAGGATACCCAACTGACCCGCTCCAAATCGGTAAAAACTGGCAGATATCTCCTCTCCGCCTTGTATTCCGCTTGAACTTTTGCAGAAGATATCCTAAGTTTCATTGTTTTATGTTTCTGAGGGACGGAAGGACGGAACCGCTTGCACAATACCGCCTCCATCCCTACGACGATCTGAAAGGGCAACCAGCCTCCTGCTACCGTAAAGACGCAAGAGCTTCGTGCCCTTAATCACACACTCACTGTGCTTTTTTAAGACCCATGAATAACCATTCTCGCAGAATAGTCATAACAGGTGTGGGACTCGCCGCGCCCAATGCCG
>JAUYSF010000176.1 GCA_030696435.1 Desulfoprunum sp.
GGGCCTCGTTTGTGATCGAGCCTGATCCGGTCAAGGCGGCAGAGCTCCTTGACGCCCGCATCAGGAGCAAACGGCTGGCTCTGGGTTTATCGGCCTAAGAGATACTTGAATATATCGTCATGCCCGCGCAGGTCGGCATCCAGGTTGTTGTTTTTTCTGGACTCCCGTCTGTACGGGAGTGACGGAGTTTCAATTATTCGAAATTGCGGAGATTGGCCAAATTGAGGATGATAAACACACCCCGTTCGGTTTTCTGCATTATGCCCTCCCGGATCATGTCGTTGAGAATGGTCGACACGGTTTGGCGGGTGGAGCCGACAATGCCGGCGATCTGCTCCATAGTCATACCGAGCGGCACGATGACCGCACCGGCCTCGTCCGGCATGCATTTCTCCGACTGAAAGAGGATGAACTCGGCGAGGCGCTTGCGGATATCCTTGAAGGAAAGGCTGTCGATGATAGCGAATGACTGTTTCAGGATGCCGCCGAGGACCGCGATGACAATCTTCGACAATTCGGGATATTCGGCCAGGAAAGAGTAGAATTTCATCGTCTCCATCGTCAGGATGCGGACCTCGCCCATCGCCGAGTTATAGGCCGAGGTGTGGGTTGCGTAGATGTCACCGGAACCCAGGATCGACAGGGTAAATTCGCGGTCTTCCATGGCCAGATAGACCCGGACATTGCCTCTTTCCACCAGGTAGACCAGATTGTCGTCATGGCGCGGGCCAAACATCAGGGCCTTGTTGGCAAAGGTCTTCGGGATGAAGTGGCGGTGCAGGTTCTGGTAGCGCGGGGAGGCAAGCTCTTTGATCAGATTGATCTCGGAAAACCGTGTCTTCATGCTCAAGACTCCTTTTGAGTATACATAAAAACTGCAGGGCGCGGCTTGAACTCCGGGATTCCTGCTGCAGATTGCTGATTATCGGTGCATCATGGCAAATATGCACGAAATATCTGCTGATTGATCTTGAGGTGGTAACGGTCTTTTGCCGATTTGTCTGTCGGCAAGCCGACAAAAGGGGCCGCAAAGGTCGTGAAGAACACGTGATTGCGGCGAGCGGAACGAAAAGGTGGCGGGGAACTCGCGGGTTTTTCAGCGTAAATTTGCCGTAACAGAGACGAAATCCTCTGCCAAGGCGTATTCCACCGCCGCTGTCGCATGGATCGTTGTGGTCAGGAAAAGCAGGCCGATTAGTTTCATTTTTTTCTCCAATGCTCATCCTTTAAACGATTGTACCATAAGTGCACAGAGGTTCGGGAAGCTGATCCAGAAGAGGAAGGTTATAGCGATCCAGAATGCAATCTTGACTGCCCCGCCGAGCCGGTTGTCGAAACGGTCGTAACGTCGCTGATTGCGATTTGGTGTCGCGTTGGAATTCTCGGGCTGCAGGAGAAACAGGAGGAATTCGATGACGGGTGACCGGAAGAAACCGGAATCTTTTATAAGGGAAATTATCTTTATCATGATTGCAGGACCTTACCTGTCCTGGAAAAATAATAACAGATACAGAATTATAAAAAAACAACCATAACAGTTGGTTAAAATGATGGCCGGGAGATACCTTTTCGGGGGCTGGCTTGAGTTTGCCTGGGTTATTTGCTACAACATAAATAAGGATGTTGCTTACAGCTCGTTGGTAGGTATCTTTGCCGGTTTGCTTGCGGCCCATTGTCATGCGCTCCTCTCTTCTCTTATGGACAACGGACAGAAAAAACTGGGATTTCGTTCCATTCGCAATCGAATTTTAATCTTTTCGATTCTCGTCACCTTGCTGCCGTCTTTCGGGATGGGTTGGTTCTGGTTCGACATGACCCGCAAGGCCACCACCGACAAGATAGAACAGCGACTTGTCGATTCAGCCGGGATAGCCGAGCGCGAAATCAACCTCTGGTTCAAGGAGCGACATTATGATCTGCGGGTTTTTGCCAATTCCTTCGTCGTCCTCGATAATCTGAGCAAATATTCTGTGGAAGGCGGCCAGGAATCGGCTGCGCTAGAGAAAAAGCGGCAAGCCTATCTGCGCAATATCGCCACCTACCTGACGCTCATCCAAAAGCAGTTCACGACCTATCGCCGTTTTGTGGTGTTGGACCGGGATGGACGGATGCTTGCAGCCTCGGATTCTCCCGAAAGTGATCGATCAATTGCCCTGCCGAAAGACTGGCGGAGGCGGGTGGATGCGGCACGTTTTTTTACCGGAGATGTGCAGTTCGTCGGCAAAGATGCCACGCCCCTGATGCCGGTGGGGATTCCTCTTCTCTCAGGCGAGGATTCCTCTCATCTTGGATTTTTCGTCATGGAGGTCGAGCTTCGTGGGCTTTTGCCTCTATTGACTGCCTCTCTGCCCCGCGCAGAGCAGACGACGGGGGTGGCTACCCTGTTTTCCGCTGATGGACATTCCATCCTGTCGACCTCGCTGTCTGGAGGCCCTGCCGGAAAATCTGTTGCCCTGCCGCAGATTGCGCAATTGCAGAAGACTCCCCAGCGGCTACAGGAAATCATCAATAGTCGGGGCGAGAGGCTTGTTGGCGTGGTCAGCAAATTTGAAGAGCTTTCCTGGCAGCTCGCCATCACTGAGGATTATTACGATGTTTTTGCCGGGGTGATGCAGGCGCGGAACCGGATTATCCTGATCACCATCCTCCTCACTATCGCCATCGGCGGCACCGCCACTATCGTTGCCGGTCAAATCATTATTCCACTTGAGGCCTTGACGGATGGGGTTTTGCGGGTTGCCGGCGGCGATCTCGATGTCTCTGTGCCGATTCGCCGGGATGATGAATTGGGCATTGTCGGCGCCATGTTCAAC
>JAUYSF010000188.1 GCA_030696435.1 Desulfoprunum sp.
AACGGTCAATGGGGATGGCCTGTTCGGTGATGAGGCGCAGGACCAGCATGGCGATGGCGTAGGTCTTGCCGGTACCGGCGCTGGCCTCGACCAGATTGATGCCCCGGCGCAGCTCCACCCTGGCCGAGTCGAATATCTCCATGTCACGGCTCATTTGCTGGCCCCCCAGACCGGGCAGAACACGGTCCGACAGAGCTCTTCAAAGGCCCCGCCCAGGGCATCCTGGGCCGACACACTCTGTAAAAGCAACGCCCATTCCGGTTCATAGCCATTATCTAAGCTGTCCTGCCATTTTTTCCGGGCCGCCACCAGCGGCGGCAGAGAGCTTTTTTTGTCAAGCTGCTGGGCATAGGCCCAGGCCGGTTCGACATAGAGGGGACTGGGGCTGAGACATCCCGCCCGGAAGAGCTCGACGAATCGGGCCAGGTTGGGCTGATGGTCGACGGCCGAGGTACAGCGCAGATCCCGGTCCCGCAGCACGGCGACCACCCTCTTCCCCTCGCCCAGCAGCAGACCGGCCAGCAGATTGTGGAGCCAAAAACCGAGCACATCCTTGCCCTTGCAGCCCGTGTAACGGCTCAGCATGATTCCCTCTTCATAGACGTTGGTGAGCTGGCCCTTGAGGCGGATGCCGCCGATCTCCAGATCAACGGCGAGATCGGGCAGTCTGGCCCCCATATTCTGCGCCCTGATACGGGCCACAAAGGCAGTCAGTTCCTCTTTCTGCCGTTCATACAGCAATTCTCCGGGCATACCCAGCGGCCACTTGCCCTCGGCCCGCAGACGCTCAAAGAAGGGAGCTTCGTGTTCGTCAGCCAGGAGGGATTGGACAATCTCCTGATCGATAGCATAAGCTTCTAAATGGCCGACGGCAAAGGGTTCGCTCTCCTCGGGCAGGTCCTCATCGAGATCGAGGCGGATACCGAGGATATTTCTGACAAACCATTTCTGGGGGTTGGCAAAAAAACCGAAGAGGCCGGCGAGGGGCACCTCCTCCTCCCGCGGCGCCAATTCTCCCGACCACCAGGGGGAATCCTCGGTTCGCGGCTCGGCCATACGCCTGGCCGTGGCGCAGGCCTGATTGTCGTAACTGAAGAAGCGTGGGTCAGCTCCACTGAAATAACGGCGACTGAAGGGCTGCAGAGGGTGATGTCTGACCAGGTCTTTGGTCTTCAGGCCATAGTCATCCTGTAAGACCTCAAGCAACTCGGTGACCACCACCGATGGCGGCGTCTTGTCGTTCGACTTGATCGACTGGCCCGTGTAACTCATATAGAGCGTGTCACGGGCCGCCAGCAGAGCCTCAAGAAACTGATAGCGATCATCGTCGCGCTTGGAGCGGTCGCCGAAGCGACGCTCGACTGCCAGCAGATCGAAGGTGGCATGCCGATCGTTACCGGGAAAAGCGCCGTCGGCCAGTCCCAACAGGCAGACGATACGAAAGGGGATGGAGCGCATCGGCAGCATCGAACAAAAGGTCAGCTGGCCGCGCAGGAATCCCGAGGCCGAACGGCTCTCGGCACCGGCAGTCTCAAGCCAGGCCCGGACCACGGCCAACACCACCTGCTCCTGATGAAAGCCCCCGGCATCCAATTCGGTCAGGATTTGCCGCAGTTCAAGGATGTCCTGAGAGTCGTCCTCGGCAAACAGGCGGCCCGCATAGTGCAGCAGGAGCCGGGACCACTCGGCCAGACTGTGCGCTTCGTGCAGCTCGTTCTCCGCCTCGGCCAGGATCGCGACAAACTCGCAGAGCCCACCCAGGGCCCGGGCCGCCCCGCCCTCAATAGCGGTATAGGGCAGGATGCCGTCGACAAAATCCGGGGAATCAATGGCATAACCCATCAGCAGGCGTTCGAGACCGGCCTGCCAGGTGCCGTATGAGTTGGCCGGCAGCCCCAGTCCCTGCCGCTGCTGAGCCGAGAGGCCCCAGCGGATGCCGGAGTCGGTGACCCACTGGCGGATCTGCTCAAGATCGCCGGCCGTCAACTCAAACCGGGGAAAAATCACCTCTTTTTGCAGCAAATCGAGGACTTCCATCCAGCCGAATCGGCCGTCGAGGATATCGACAAAGGCCAAGAAGGCTGCCAATGCGCTATTTTTGCGCCGCAGACTGCGATCGGCGATGCTGTGCTGCAGGTCATGGAAGACCGCCGGGATGAGCGCGGCGTATTCCTGGATATCCGGGGCCATCACCACGATATCGCGCAGTTCGAGAGCCGGATCGCGGTGCAGCCAGTCGAGAATATGATCTTTGAGGACCGCCACCTCACGCAGGCGGGAGTGACAGGAAACAATGATAAGCGAACCGTCGTCGGTCGCACCCTCCCTGCCGCTCTCCGTACCGCCAACCCGACTGTGCAGCATGTCCGACTGCAACCGGTGCAGCAGGGTCGGGGCGGAAGCGGTAAAGGGATCGTCAAAGCTCCTGAACTCCAGCTCAAAATCGACCTGCTCCAAGAGCATGGCCTGAAAATCCCGGCCCTGCCGCCCCAGCGAGATCAGGAGCGGATGGCCGCTCGCGATTTCGGATTCGGCCTCCATGGCCAGCCTCTGTCGGGCCTGCTGTCGTTTATTCGGCAGATCACCCCAATATTGCTCGCAAGGCGAAAGGACATAGAGATGGACATCACTGTGGCGGGAGAGTCCGGCCAGCAGCGAGAGAAAGAGCGGCGGCATGATATGCAGACCGAAGACCGACAGCCTCGACGGCAGCAGATGAGCAAGATCCTTCCCGCTCTCCAGCCGCTTGCCGACCTGCTGCAGTATCGCGCCACGATGGACAAGCTCCGGCAACTGGGCTGACAGCCGCTGCCAAAGGCGCATTTGCCACTTTTCCGCCGGGTGACCGCCAGCCATTTTGCCCTTATCCCATAAGGCCGGCAGATCGGGACGCATGACCTGGTATTGATCAAAGAGATTGGCCAGTTGCCGGGCAAGTTGGAATCGCTTGAGATCAACGTTCTCTCCCTTGAAATACTGGGAAAGCGGTGCGAAATCGGGATCATCGAGATCACGCAGCAAGCCTTCCAAGCGCCAGATCAGCGCCTCCCGGCCAAACCCGTCGGGATGTATCGACATTCCTAAGCGATTGGCCAGGACCTCGAAGAAGGCCAGAGGCAGCAGATACTTAAAATTGCACCAGACTCCGAAGACCTCGGCCATTCGCTGGGAGATGATCCGTTCCATGCCCTGGCTCTGCACCAGAAACAGCTCCGGGGCAAAGAGATCAACCCGCTTGTCGGCCCGGATGACCTCGGCCAGATGCGAGAGCAGATTTTCAGTACGGTTGGAGGCGTGGAGATAGAACATGATGGAGTTCCCAGAGGGTCGGAAGAGGAAATCCACGGTCAGCAGGCGGAAGGCCGGGGGGCAGTTTCTCCGTTTACAGAGCGTGACGGGGCAGGTATTATCTATTTAATGGGGACAGTGCCCTGCCCAGCGTATTCCCAGATGGCAAAGACCAGACCGGCCAGGATACCCATGGCGAAAAACAGCCGCAGTCTGCGATCCCAGGGCACCTTTTCGCCACTGGACATATACTGCAGCATGGCGATGATCACATAGGCGCAGCCAGCAACATAGGGCGCTGTCTGGAGGATCTGCCAGGCTGTTGCCTTAAGGCTGCCCATGGCATCCGCACCCAATCGGAAATTGAACAGCAGGTAAACCACCGCTGACAGATAAAACGTTATTTTCTCTCTTATATTCTGCATATGAACACACACGATACCCTGTATTTTCCGAGCACCGTTATTTCTTCCGGCAGCCAGTACCCGCTCTTTCTGCTCTTTCCCCAGATCCATATCCTCCAGCCCGTCGAGGCGGAAGAGAACGACGGGGCAACCGCCGAACACCCGGATATTTTCATTAAAAACGGTTTCTGTCAAGCACATACTCCCTGCCCTCTTGGTGACAGCAGACTGCGGTTTCTCCATCTGATCGGCGATATCAAAGACCGCAAGGACGATTATGCCGCCCAGCTGAGTGGGTTGACCATGGCCGCCATGTCTGCCCCCCGACAACGTGGTGACGACACGACGCAGGAGATTATCTCCTCGCTGCTTGGCACCCAAGGCATAAAAGATGAGCAGGAGAAAAAGGACGCCGTCATTCACGCCCTCTGGCAGGCCCGGCTGGTGCTGAAAATCGCCGAGATCCTCGATCATGAGGAAGAAGAGATCGCCGAGCAGCTCTCCCTGCTCGACGACCGGGAAACAGCCCTTTTCAGGCAACTGCATGGTGAGGAACCGGAAGATCTGGAAGAAGATGAGCTTCCCCTGCGGGAACTGCTGGAAATCCGTGACAAAATCAATCACCCCTCGGCATCGGTCATCAGAAACCGTTTCAGGGCCTGGAAACAGCTCTTTGTCGCCGGCGATCTGCCGGAGTGGCCAATCTGGACCACCCCGATGTCCGAGGCGGCCGACATCATCCTGGAGCAGTACGAAGTTCTGCAAGGCAAGCCGGCCCTGCAAATAGGCCAATTCGCTCTGCCGGCAAGCGTCGGGCAGGACCAGCAGGAGGCCTTTGAGCGCATCACGTCTTTTCGCAGCAGCAATGCTGATCTGCTCGCCCGCTTGGCTGTGGATCTGACCGCTGTCTCTTCCGTCATGCAGGATGAAACAGAAACCGAGGTCCGCTTTCCAAGAGAAGGAGCAGCAGTCAGCGGCGAATGGAGCCAGGCCATGCTCAAGAATTTCCCGGCAGAACAATTCGGCCGAACAACCGTCACCGCCTATCTCTTACCCGGTCAGTCATTCTCCTCCATCCTCGGCAAGAAAGAGGCTGGACCGACTGACCGCGCCCTGCTGCTGGTTGGACACTAATACAGTCCGGTTTATGCTCAAACTTTTACCCATTGCCCCATTTTCTACCAAGCCTTTTTCCCCTGCAAGGCGATATCCGGAAACAATACACTGAAGGACCTCCCATGACTCCCCTGAAAATCGAGAACATTCGTGAACATGCCGACTCGCCGATAATTTTCAAGCGTGGTGAATTTTTACAGCGAATCGGGGCTTTTCGCCGTATTCCAGAACTCTGCGACAACGGTCGACAGGTGTATGAGGTCGATGGCAATTACGGCAACTACCGCACGGAGATTGGCATGAACGGGGCGATCACCAGCCATTGTGATTGCCCTTATCCGGGACGTGGCTGCAAACATGTCGTGGCCATTCTCCTTGAGCTCTTTGACCAGCAGGGTACTGCTCAAGATGTGCAGAAGAAAGCCGACCTCGCGCAGGATAACTTCCTGTCCGCCGAGGAGATCAGGGAGCAGGCCCTGGAAGATCGGCAAAAAAAGGGGCGGCAGGAGACTTTTCAAGTTATTCAGGGCGAGATGTTGAAAGGCGACCACCTGGTAACCACCACCAAGGGCAGGCAATACCAAGTAACTCTCCATGATCCCCGAACCGGAACCGGCCATTGTTCCTGTCCCGATTTTCATTTCAACCAGCTCGGGACCTGCAAACATCTCCATTTTCTCGGTGAATTTCTCGTCGGAAAAAAGGATTTCAACCGGCGTATCGCTGAGGAAATTTTCCCCTATATCGACATTTTCTGGGATAGCGAGGCCGGCCGGCCCCGCCTGTTTCACGAGCAGGTAAATGGTCGAATGGACAGCGACCTTGCCGGCCTGCTGGCCGAAATCTTCGATAACCAAAACCTTTTTCGCCAGGAAGATGTCGCCGCTTTTATCCCGTATTTGGACAAACTTGAGGGGTATAAGCAGATCAGGGTGCAGGAACCGGTGATGCGCAAACTGAACGATATCGCCACGGACCATGAGCTTTGTCAAGCCGCCGCCGGGCCGCCGACCACTTTCTCCTCAACCGTCGGAAAAAAGGCGATATCCAGGGCTATGTGGGCCTCGATAAATTGCATCAAAAGCTGCAGCCGCTGGTTATCCGCCGCCGCAAGGAAGAGGTTTTGGATGAATTGCCGGAGCTGATCGTCAACGACTATTTTATCGAGCTGTATCAGGAGCAGGCCCAAATTCACGCCGGTTATTCGCAGCTCCTTCTGCCCCTCTTGAACAAGAAATTTCTCACCCCGATGGATATCCGCCGCATCCAGGTCCTTCTCCTGAAGATGCGCCAGGTCTGCGATTCCACCTACCTGATCGACCGGGAGACCAATATCTCGCCGAAGCTTTCCGAACTGGCGAGCATTCTTGAAGAACTGGTAATAGGCAACGGTCGCAAGGTAGTGATCTTCAGCGAATGGACTACCATGACCATGCTGATAGGCAAGCACCTTTCCCGGGTCGGGATCTCCTTTGTCGAGTTGACCGGCAAGGTGCCGGTCGCTAAGCGGCAGCTGCTTATCGATGAATTCACCAATAATAAGGCCTGCAAGGTTTTTTTATCGACCGATGCCGGCGGCACGGGTTTGAATCTCCAGGCCGCCGATTGCGTCATCAATTTCGAGTTGCCCTGGAACCCGGCAAAACTCAATCAGAGGATCGGCAGAATCAACCGGATCGGTCAGAAAAGTCAATGCATCAATGTCATCAACCTGATCGCCAAAAAGAGCATTGAAGAGCGCATTATGGCCGGGATCAAACTGAAGGAAGATCTCTTTAACGGGGTTTTTGACGGCGGCAAGGACGAGGTACTGTTTTCCCGGGAAAAACGCCAGGAAATGGTCAATCGCCTGCGGGTGATGATCGGCGAACAGGAGGCGGCGCCCATTATCGAGTCGCTACCTGCCGAAGAGCTGGCGGAAGATACGCCACATTTTCTCAATCCCGAGGTGTTGAACAAAGAGGTCGATTTTATAGGTGAAGAGGTAGTTGAAAACGCTGTTGACCAGGGGCCGCCCGAAGACCCGCCAGAGGCGATCGAAGGACAGTCGGCTGAGAAGATGGAGGAGGTCCTCAATCAGGGCCTGAGCTTTATCAGTGGCCTGCTGGAAATGGCCACCGGCAAAAAGCTGGCCCCTGCCGGTGGGCGCGAGAAGATGGTGACCCTTGATAAAAAAACCGGTGAAGTAACGTTGAAATTTACCCTGCCGGGATTCTAAACCGTGGTTTCAACAGTTTACTTGATTTGATGCCATATTATATTATATAATACTACTATATGGTATTAATGGAGGTGACATTATGCAAAAAAACACGAGCATCACGCTAGGTGCACATTACGAAAAGTTTATCGCTCAGCAGGTTTCCCAAGGCTATTTTAACACAGCGAGCGAAACAATAAGGGCGGGATTGCGGCTTTTAGAGGAAAGAGAGGTCAAACTAGCCTTATTGCGCCGAGCTCTTGTTGAAGGTGAAGAAAGCGGCTCCGCCAATTATTCCCTCAATGGGTTGATCGATTCGCTTGATAAGGAAAGTCTCGTTTAATGGCCATATTCAGTCTTACCAAACGGGCAATGACTGATCTCGTAGACATTGGCCGCTACACTCAAGAGCATTGGGGGCCAGAGCAGCGAAACAAATATCTCACCATGCTGGATAGTTGTTTTCAGCAGTTGGCAGAAATCCCTACCAAAGGAAAAGATTGTAGCGATATTCGGCATGGTTACCGGAAGATGAATGTTGGCAGCCATGTTGTTTTTTATCGTCAAAAACGAAGTGATGAGATTGAGATCGTCCGTGTATTGCATGGACGTATGGATATTGAGACAAAATTTTCTTCGCCCCAAGATTAACCGATTAGGATCAAAGCGATTTTATCGGGGTTAAACCCCAAATACGCTCGCATAGGGTATGCTTTTCAGTATTTATAATTACTTACCAAAACCGTGGTCTGTCCCCAAAATGTCCAACCAGATGAGATATTACCACACTCTCTCAGTGTATCACAAACTCACAGCATGAAAAAACACGAGTTCGAGAGATTTACCCAGACATTGCCCGAAGTACCGGGCATCTATGGGCGCGAGGATTTTTTCAATTGCGCAATCCTTGTGCCCTTCCTCTTTCTCCAAGATGAGTGCCACTTGCTCTTTCAGAAAAGGGCCTCGACCATCCGTCAGGGCAGTGAAATCTGCTTTCCCGGCGGGCGCTTTGATCCGCTTTTGGACAGCAGTTACCAAGACACCGCCCTGCGAGAGACGGAGGAAGAGCTGGGAATGACCCGTGAGCGCATCAGGATAACCGGCAGGCTCGATACGGTGGTCACGCCGCGGGCCGTGATTGTCGAACCCTTTGTCGGCATCCTCGAAATTGAAAGCCTCGAAGAACTGCGGCCAGACGCCCGTGAGGTGGCAGAGATCTTCACCCTGCCGCTTGCCTGGTTTATCGAGACGGCGCCCGAGATCTACCATAACCGCATCGAGATCCAGCCATCCTATGTCGATGGCGATGGTCTCGAACATATCCTACTGCCGGTTGATGAACTGGGGCTGCCCTCGCGTTACAAAGAGAGGCGCAGCGAGTGGACCCATAAGGTCGCAGTCTATCGAAATGACAAATATACCATCTGGGGCCTGACTGCGGCGATCATCCTCGGCATGATCCGCAAAATGTCCTGACCCCCGCCTCTCCGGCCTGCCCTCAGGGTTCCCTCTGCCATGTGCCTCATCCTCTTTGCCTACCGCTCTCACCCTGAATATCGTCTCATACTCGCCGCCAATAGGGATGAGTTTTTCGCCCGCCCGACAGAACCGCTGGCCTTCTGGCCTGATGAACCGGAGATCCTGGCCGGTCGCGATCTCCAGGCCGGAGGGACCTGGTTCGGATTGTCTGCCGATGGCCGTTTTGCCGCCGTCACCAACTTCCGTGATCCATCAAACACCGCTCTCGACGCTCTGTCACGCGGGGGAATCCCGGTCGATTACCTGAAAAGCGGGCTCTCACCGCAAGAATTCTGCTTAGCAGCAAGAAACGACTGGCACCGCTATAACGGCTTCAACCTGCTGGCCGGCGATGGGGAGAGCCTGGTCTACGCCTCAAACAGAACCGGCCAGACACAGGAACTCTCTCCAGGGATGTACGGACTGAGCAACCACCTGCTCGATACGGAGTGGCCCAAGGTGCGGCTCGGCAAGGAGAAGCTCCGACAGATGCTGACTGATTCCAGGTCGTTCGACCCTGAAAACCTTTTCACCCTGCTGGAAGACACCTGGCAGCCCCCGGACAGTATGCTGCCCGATACCGGTATCGGCACTGACTGGGAGCACCTGCTGGCGCCGCTCTTTATCAGAGGCAGAGATTACGGCACCCGTTCATCGCTGATCCTGATTGTTCGGCAGAATGGCGAGGCAGTCTGCATCGAGCGGACCTTTGCCCATGCCCAGGGTATCGCTCTTGAGACAGGACGAAAACGGCTCGAACTGAATTTTTAGCGTTAATAACACTCTTTCCAGGCGATACAATCGATTTGCCGTTTGCAAAACCAGTGATATCAGCTATTTTCTCTGAACACATTCAGACCGGATTATCCCTGCCCCTGTATACTTCAGGGGTTTGATTTTGGCAGAAAGCACAAGGAGACGACCATGGTCGAGATCATGCACAGCAATATCCTGGAGCTCTTCGAGCTGCGAGAACAGGCCCACGCCGGAGGCGGTGAAAAACGCATCGACATCCAGCACCAACGTGGAAAGCTCACGGCACGGGAACGGATTCACCTGCTGCTCGACGAGGGCTCGTTTGAAGAGATCGATATCCTCAAGGTTGGCCGGGGAGAATCGACAGGGGGAGGCGAAAGCCATCCCGGTGACGGGGTCATCACCGGCCATGGCACCATCAACGGTCGTGAGGTCTTCGTTTTCAGCCAGGATTTTACGGTCATTGGCGGATCGCTCGGCGAGGGCCATTCGCAAAAGATCTGCAAGGTCATGGATCTCGCCCAGCAGGTCGGCTCACCCATCATCGGGCTGAACGACTCGGGCGGCGCCCGCATCCAGGAGGGTGTCGACGCGCTTGCGGCCTATGGCGAGATCTTCCACCGCAATGTCCATGCCAGCGGCGTCATCCCGCAGATTTCCTGCATCATGGGCCCCTGCGCCGGCGGGGCGGTGTACAGCCCATCCATCACCGATTTCGTGTTCATGGTCGACCAGACCTCGCACATGTTCGTCACCGGCCCGAATGTGGTCAAGACCGTCATCCACAAGGATATCAGCTCGGAGGAGCTCGGCGGTGCCAGGGTGCACGCCAGCAAAAGCGGGGTGGCCCAGTTCGTCTATCCCAATGATATCCTCTGCCTGCGGGCGGTTCGGCAATTGATCAACTATCTGCCCTCGAACAACCGGCAGAAGGCCCCCATTCTGGATTTGAACGATCCGCCGGACCGCATCGACCCGACCCTCGACTATCTGGTGCCGCCGAATCCGAACCAGAGCTACGACATGAACGTGCTGATCTACAGCATCCTTGACGGGGCGGAATTCCTGGAGATTCAAGCCCAATTCGCAGCCAATATCATCTGCGGCCTCGGTCGTCTCGGTGGCCAGACTATTGGTCTTGTGGCAAATCAGCCGGCGGTTTTGGCCGGGGCACTCGACAGCAACGCCTCGTTCAAAGCCGCGCGTTTTGTCCGCTTCTGCGATGCCTTCAATATCCCGCTTGTCTGCCTGGTCGATGTACCCGGCTTCATGCCCGGCCCCGAGCAGGAGCACGGCGGCATCATCCGCCATGGCGCAAAACTGCTCTACGCCTTTACCGAAGCTACGGTACCGCGCATCACGGTGATCGTCCGCAAGGCCTATGGCGGCGCCTATGTCGTGATGAACTCCAAACATATCCACTGCGACATCAATTATGCCTGGCCGACGGCGGAGATCGCCGTGATGGGGCCGCGCGGTGCCACCGAGGTCATCCACCGCCGGGAGATTGAGAAGGCCGTCGACCCGGAGGCCATGCTGGCTGAAAAGATGGAGACCTACCGCAAACACTTCATGAATCCTTTTCTAGCCGCCAAGCGGGGCTACATCGACGACGTCATCTTCCCCCGCGATACACGGCACCGACTCATCCGCACCCTGCAGTTCCTGGAGAGCAAAAAGGGCAGCCGTCCCGACCGCAAACATGGCAACATTCCCCTATGAGGCCCTTCATGTTCGAAAAAATTCTAATCGCCAATCGCGCTGAAATTGCCGTCCGGATCATCCACACCTGCAAGACCATGGGTATCCGTACCGTGGCCGTTTACTCGGAGCCCGATTTCCGCAGCATCCATGTTATCCAGGCCGACGAGGCCGTATTGCTCGGTGGTGCCCGCCCCTCTGAATCCTATCTATCAATTGACAAAATCATCGATGCGGCGCTTACCACCGGCTGCCAAGCCATCCATCCCGGTTACGGCTTTCTTTCAGAAAACCCGGTGTTTGCCGAAAGGGTGGCGGCCGCAGGCCTCATTTTTATTGGCCCGCCGGCCGCGGTTATCGCCGCCATGGGTGACAAAATCGCCGCCAAGAAATTGGCAGTTATCGCCGGCGTGCCGACGGTGCCAGGCCATACTGAACCGGTTGTCTCTTTGGAAGAAGCCCTCACGGCAGCGACTCAGGTCGGTTTCCCGATCCTCCTGAAACCGGCGGCCGGTGGTGGCGGCAAAGGAATGCGGGCCGTTGATCGGGCCATGGATATGGCCTCTGCCCTGATGCTCTGTCAGCAGGAGACCCAGAAATCCTTTGGTGATGCCCGCCTTTTTGTCGAACGCTTCATCCGCAGACCCCGCCATATTGAAATTCAAATAATCGCCGATCAACATGGCAATGTGGTGCATCTCGGCGAGCGGGAATGTTCCATCCAAAGACGCTACCAGAAGATTATTGAAGAATCTCCGTCCTGTGCCCTGACTCCCGCCCTGCGCGAGCAGATGGGCAATCTGGCCTGCGAGCTGGCGCGAAAGGCCGGTTATGTCAATGCTGGAACCGTGGAGTTCATCCTCGACGAGGACGGCGCATTTTTCTTTCTGGAAATGAATACCCGCCTGCAGGTCGAGCATCCCGTCACCGAACTGGTCAACTCTCTTGATCTGGTCGAGCTGCAGATCCGCATTGCAGCAGGCGAGGTTCTGCCTTTCCGCCAACAGGATATCTCCCTGACCGGTTGGGCCATGGAGGTACGGATCTGTGCTGAAGATACCAAGAGGGGTTTTGTCCCCTCCATCGGCCTGATCACCCGCTATGCCGCCCCAAAAGGCAAGAATGTGCGCGTCGATTCCGGCGTCGATGCCGGCAGCACTGTGAGTGTCTTTTATGACCCCATGCTGGCCAAGGTCATCACCTGGGGCGAAAACCGCGAAGAGGCCCGCAAGCGCATGGTTCAGGCCCTGAACGGCTATCATATCGAAGGTATCTTTACCAATATCGACTTTGCCAATCAGGTGCTCACCCATCCGGTCTTTATCCGCGGTGATCTCTCCACCGACTTCATCCCGACCCATCTGCTGGCAGAAGGTGCCAGGATCGCCCCCCCGGTTGAAGTGCTGCATGCCATGGCCACGGCCACCACCCTGATCTACCACCTGCGGGAAAATCTCCTGCAGGATTCACTCCGCCCGTTGAAATCCAAGGTTGGCGTCTCCTCACTGCACAAAGACTCGTACGACTATGTCACAAAAAGTGAGGAAGATATCTTCCATATCAGGCTGGAAAACAAAGGTACGGAACTGCAGTGGCATGTTCTAGTCGGAGAGACCGCCTATCTGGTCGCCACCCCACCGATGGAGTTTTATCGGCGGAGATTAAAGATGAACATCAACGGCGAAGATGTCTATTTCCGGCTCAAATATAAGGGGAATTTCATCGAGGCCGCTTCTTGTGGCGTGTCACGGACCTTTGAAATCTATAATCCACGCGAATGGCAACTTGCCAAATATATGCCCCCCCCGATTGAAAAAGTCAGCGGCAACATCCTTGACTGCCCCATGCCCGGACTGGTGGTGGATGTCAAGGTCACCGCCGGTGAACGGGTCTTCCGCGGCCAGGAATTGATCATTCTGGAGTCAATGAAAATGGAGAGTGCCGTATCTGCCCCCGCTGACGGTGTGGTGGAATCAGTTTGTGTGAAAACAGGTGACGCAGTTGAGACGGGAACGGTGCTCGTCCATTTCAAAAAAGATGAATAACAGGCAATGAAAGATCGACCTCAAAAAGAAAGGGGCCGGTACGCTTCTCGCGCGCCGGCCCCCTCAATGATCGAATTTGGCAGCTCTACTCTACAGCTAAGCTCAGTCGTTCTTTGTGCAGCAGGTATAGGGATTGATGGTTAAGACCGGACAGGGGGCCGAACGCACCACCTTATCGGCTACGCTGCCGAACATGATCTTCTCAAGACCTTTGTAGCCATGGGTTCCCATGACGATGAGATCCCCTTTGACCTCGGCGGCAAACTCGACAATCCGTTCAGCCACATCCCCCATGAAGACATGATGGTGCACCTCGGTGACACCAGCCTGCTTGAAGAAGGCCTCCTGCTCGGCACAAAAGGAGGTCATCCGCTCTTCAGCGCCTTCAACGAGATCATGTTCGAGATTGGGCATACTCATCTGCGGCACGAAAAATCCCGAATAATCCTCGAAATTCTGGACAATGAACACCAAGTCCAGAGAGGCCCCGAATTTCCCGGCCAGATAGGCCGCCGACTCAGCAACGAGTCTTGAATTATCTGAAAAATCAATCGGGGTAATCACCTTTTTCACATCCAGTATCTTCTGCATGGCCACCTCCTCGGCTACGTTGACAGAACTGCTTAACTTCCTGTTCATACTTATATTTTGTCACACAAATCAGACATATGCAAGGAAATAGTGCAGAGGGCCATCTGGTTGGTCATTGGCCAGCCTTCCATCTTTTTGTGTTTGCAAAAATCGCAATGAGGGCTATTCTCCACACATGATACTTTGTAGTACAAAAAAAGGAGAAGGAACATATGTATATCAAGGCAATCTCGATCAGCGACCGCAAAGGTATCCGCAAGACCAACATCCACTCCAGCGAACTGCTGGAGAATTTCGGTCTGGCCGGTGATGCCCACGGCGGCAGATGGCACAGGCAGGTAAGCTTACTGGCCCAGGAAAGCATCAACAGCATGCGGGCCAAAGGCCTGGATGTGGTGGCCGGCAATTTTGCCGAAAATATCACCACTGAGGGGATCGACCTGACCGCCCTGCGAGTCGGCGACCATATCAGAGTCGGTGGCACCGAACTCGTTATCTCCCAGCTCGGTAAGATCTGCCACAAGCCCTGTGCGATCTTTCATCAGGCCGGTGACTGCGTCATGCCAAGAGAAGGGATATTTGGAGTGGTTGTCAGTGGAGGTACTATCCAAGTAGGAGACGCGATCCGGATCCTCGAACGGCGATCGACATCTGCAGCCATTGTCTGTTCAGCCACGATAGAAAAGGAATTCGGTGAAGGTCTGCAGGAGATTCTGGCCAGGTCATGGTCACCCGGATTCATCCGCTTTGATTGCCTGAACGGCGCAGAGGATAATCTCCCGGCCATTTTGCAGGATCTTACCGCGACCCAGGTTGTCGACAGGATCCTCATCTTTGATCCGCCCGGCCGGCACCTGCCAAGTCTTGCGGGATATCCCGACGAGGCAGGTGCACATCATCTTAAAGGAGGCAAAGGTATCAGTCACTGCCGCAGCCTGGAAGAGGTCGAGGGCCTCTGAAATTCAGAGCTTGTCGTAAAGGGACGGAATCGCGCCGAATTTTCAGACGGATGTGAGCACAAAAGTTTTGTTTACGGACAAGCTCTTAGTGTAGCAGATCGTTGATGATCTGTTTGTACTTCTTCTCGATGACGTGCCGTTTCTTCTTTAAGGTATTTGTGAGCTCCTCGCCCAGCTTGAACTCCTTGGTAAGAAAGGCAATACCCTGCAGCTTCTCATGGGATTTGAAACCCTGTTTAGGATGGAGGAGACGGTTCATCTCTCGCTTGATATGCTCAAGGACCTTGCTATTGGTGAGTAATCCCTCGCCCTCTTCTCGCAGATCGCTGAACTTCTGGCTCACATATTCCCGCAACTCATCGACATTGGGGATTAATAGCGCCCCAAGCCCCTTTTTATCCTGACCAACCAGAACGGCGTCCTGGATAAAGGGAAACATCGTGATGGCGTTTTCAATGCGGGTCGGATCGATATTCTCACCGCTGGCCAGGACAATAATCTCTTTGGCCCGGCCGGTGATAACCAGTTCCCGGTTCAGAGTCAACTTGCCCAAATCGCCGGTCCGGAAAAAACCATCGAAGGTGAACGATCTGGCATTCTCTTCTTCATTCCGATAATAGCCCTTGGTCACCTGGGGGCCACGCACCTCGATGAGCCCCTCTTCTCCCGGCGGCAGCTCGCGACCATCCTCCGAGACAATGCGCAGCTCGGTCAGGGGCACAGCCGGTCCAACCGTGCCATAGATTCGGCAGTTCACCCCTCTGCCGGCAATCGACGGAGAGCATTCGGTCATGCCGTAGGCATTGACAATACGGATGCCAACCGCATCGATCCACTCTTCGAGATAGGTGGCCAGGGTACCGCCGCCGCTAATGGCCAGACGCAGCCTACCGCCAAAGCGCTGACGGACAACCGCCAGTTTTTTTGCGGCGAGAAAATTGAGAGGGAATAACAAGCCCATTTTCACAAGGGCTATTCCTCTGCCCAGGATTTTCTGCCATGCGGATTCCTTGCCGAAATCCGGCAGTCGCCCGAGAAAGCACCTCTTATTGCGACGGTAGGCCGCCGCAGTCCAGATAAACAGGGAAAAGAGCTTGAAGGCCACCTTACCCTTTTTTTTCACAGCGACCTGAACTCTGGCATAGAGAGACTCCCACACTCGAGGCACCGTGGCCACAATCGTCGGTCGATATTTTTCCAAATCCTGGGCAAATCGTTTGACCGTTGAGTAGACCAAGGTCGACCCTTTGGCAAGACTGAGATATTCAGCAGTGCGCTCGAAGATATGCCAAGTCGGCAGGATGGACAGCCAGCGGTCTCCCTCCTCCAGAGCAATCACGGCCGGAACTTCCCGGACATTGTGCATGATATTGGCATGACTGAGCATGACACCTTTGGGCTGGCCGGTGGTCCCCGAGGTGTAGATGATAGTCAAAAGATCCTCCGGCAGGATTTCCTCTCCTCGCCGGAGGAAACGGTTGACATCGTCATCGGTGAAGCGCCGGTCGGCCAGCAGATCGGCATAGGAGTAAGTGTTGCCAAAGAGGGAATGCCTCTCCGGCCCGGTTATCACAAAGATATCTTTCAGTTGCTTACATTTTTTAAGATACTCACCGTGCTCTTCAAGAAGTTCGCCGGTTTCAAGCACAATAAAGCTGCTACCCGACTGCTCGACGATATATTC
>JAUYSF010000269.1 GCA_030696435.1 Desulfoprunum sp.
TCCCTTCTTCTTTACCATCAAGAATTTCGCCTCCGGGAGCTACGGCATAACCCTTGCGGACTATACGCCTCAGGAAACAGATTTCACCTTCTCCGGGACTTCAGCAAAAAGTACCGGAATGGTGCAACTGCGGCAGGACAGCGACGGGGATCATTGGTACTACAGATTTTTTAGAAGACAGGCCGATGGCACAACAACGGTCGATGATCGCGACTTCACCCTGGCCAATATTCCTTCGCTAGATGTGACCGGCAGCGATGGCCGCGATTTCCTGTACGGCTTGACGAAGTCCGATATTCTCCGGGGCGGCAGGACTGATGTTTTGGCCGCCAATAACGGCGCGGACGATTACTATTGGCGGCTTGCCGCCTGAAAATGATATAAGAAAGGCTTGTTGTGCTTGTGTTCATGAGTACAGGCATGAAAATATGGGAAACGTCCCAGGTTTTCCTAAGATTTTCTCTCGGTCGACGACCGAAAACACACTTCACTGAAATTGCATAACCGCAAACAAAGCTTTCATTCAAATTGAAGGGGAAAACTGAATGTATTTACTGATTGGATTGCTATGGTTGGTGACGGTTATCGGGGTAATCCTTTTTTACGTTGTCACGCCCTATTTATTGTATATGACAGTGCGTTGGTTCAAGGCGGTTCGGCGCGCTGGCAAAGACAAGGAGAGCCCCCGTGAGCCGTCACCGTTTTTGACTGCTGTGGATCGTAAACGCATACGATCAATCATTGCCGTCGTCATCATTGCCAGCATGACGGTGTATATCAACCAGCGTGTCAAGTGGATGGGCGAGGATAACGCCAATCTGAAGGCCAAGGAGTACTATGTCAGCGGTCAGGTGTTGAATAGCTTTCGCAGTATCCTTACGACCTTTATTCATCCAGAAATCCCGATAATGTCCCCTTTGCACTGGCTACAGTTGGCTATTTATAACCAAGGCAAAAAATACCTTCCTGAGAATGACGGCGAGATCGGTGTCTGGCAGAATCAATGGTTTCATTACCACTATTCAAAAAAGGATCGCGCGGAACTCTTTATCATGAATTCTCGCCCCACTGAAACCATGCGTGTCCGATTGGATCAATGGTGGGGTTCCCTGGAATCCATGGCCACCGGCAGCTATGCCGACAAACAGATGGAAGAGGAACATTACTACCTCGACTTTACTTCATTGACGATGTCGTACTTTCTTTGCGAGGGCTATTATGCGAGCCATTTTGCCGGGTCTGCGCACAAATTAGCCTTGATGCCAAAATATGTGGAGCGGGCACGCTTGTTAAGCGAGTGGCTCTGGGAGCTGCGAAACAAATGGCAGCGTTCTCCTGAGACCATGGAATTTATCAAGAAGAACCCAAAGCTGGAGGCAATGTATCTTTATGTTCTTCAGGCTGAGTTGACCCAGTACCTGCAGGGTACGATCAACCAACATCAGTTCCGTTGCGATAATATTGCAATCGAGCGTTATGTGGCAGCCCGCAAGCAGTTTGTGGAGCCGGACAATGGCACTGCCGCCTACAAAAGGATGAAGAGCGGTGAAGAGTCCAAGCGGCTTTATAAATGGTCAGTCGATAATGGCCAAGCTCGTTCCATTCGTTATGTCCTTCACCATTATTGCGGCATTGAGGTGGCGGGTAGAGAGGATAACAGCAGATATGCCGAGTGGGCAGAAATACACAAAGTGACTGTTGATCAAGAGGCTGAAAATGGAGCAAAGGCTAATTTCCAAGACGAAATCAAAATATTAGAGGAGCAATTCAAATGAGCAATGATCTCGTACAAGACAAGATAAATGAAGATGGAGCGCTTTTAAACTGGTTTCAGGATCAACTGGGTAACATCGGATTGACCTATACGGACAAAGGCTACGGCGTCATGCTGGGGTGGGCCGTGGAAATGGCCGACAAGATCAACAACTGGGGCGGGGTTATGCCATCCCATATTGGTCTGCTTGGCCTTGGCGTGGGCGGCGCCATCAGCATCCCCGTCAACCTGGCTCAAGGCAACGATTTAACCAAAGCCATTGCCATGGCCCTGGTGGAAGGGGTGGCTGGTTATTTCGGTGGTGCGGCACTGGCCGCAGCAGCCATTGGCAGCTCTTCTTTGGCCATTGCCGCCGGTGGCGTAGCCATCGGTTATGTGGTCACCGAAATGGCCACTTATGCTTGGGACCGCTATATTGGTCCCAGCGCGGACATTAGAGTTAACGACAGAACATTAGAATATGCCTTCAAGGTTACTGATAGTGAAGGTAATTCTCTCAGCAATTTCCTACGTCCTCGGGAAGGTCTCCTGGTTCAGCTTGGTATCGCTGACAATGTTTGGGAGAAGTTTGACTTGCCCAATGCCGCCACGTGGTCCTTGGTATCAGCAGATAGCGATGAACCTTTAAAAATAGAGTATCAAAATAGTAGCGGGTTCTCTTTTACCGGTGCCGCAGGCAGCCTGCGGGATATCTACGAAGCCAGCGAAGAATATAAAGATGTGGTCACCTTCATCTGCCAAGGCCATGGTCGTGATTTCGATGTGACAACCACTGGTGGCAGCGACCATGTAATCAATTATTTCGGCTGGTCGCGTGAGCAGATAGAATCTGCTGCACTTGCTGGTTCAAAGCGGGAAATTCTTGCCATGGAATACCTGTTTCCCTTTCTCCTGGAAGGAGAAGACGATTATTCCGATGTCAACCCTGCCGATTATTCCGAGCAATACCTCAAAGACCGGGCAGCATTTCTCTACTATATGACCCATGAGGATGAACCTTCCCACACCGGAAGCAATATCTTTTTTAATGATGCAGATCTGCATCAGACTGCTCGGGCCGGCGGACAAACCAATGCCGACCTTTATTTGTGGGGCAATGGGGCGGGACCTGGCGGAGCAGGAAACGACCATCTCTATGGTGACGCCCGACAGGATACCCTTATCGGCAACGGCGGCGAGGATTATTTAGAAGGTGGCAAGGGCCAGGATACCCTAAACGGTGGCTCCGGCAGCGATACCTTCGGCATCATCGGTGAAGATACAGCCTACGACACCTTCACAGGCGGAGAAGGCACTGATACCATCCTCGGCAGTACCGGCGACGATACCATCCGTCTCCATGATTTTCAGGGCGAGAACACGGTCGAGATCATCGACGGCGGTGGAGGCAGCGATATCATCGCGGGGACGGACGGAGCAGACACCATCGACCTCAGCGCAACCACCCTCACCGGAATCGCCCGTATCGAAGGCGGGACCGGGGCGGATATCATCAAGGGCGGCAATGCCGCCGACATCCTGTATGGCGGATCTCTGGACAACCCTGAAGATTCATCTCAGGATCGTCTTGAAGGCGGGGCCGGGGTTGATGAATACCATGTCGGCATGGGCGATATTATCGAAGATTCGGACAATCAGGGTACCATCTGGTTCAACGGACAGCAGTTGTCGAACATGGTTTTTAAACAACAGAATGAAAACGGCGACTATTACGAAAATGAGGACAATTCCTGGCGTGGTGTTCTCAACGGAGATGGTTCTCTGAACATTTTCCAGGGAGAGAATTCCTTCTTCTTTACCATCAAGAATT
>JAUYSF010000371.1 GCA_030696435.1 Desulfoprunum sp.
GCGCATCTCTCTCATCGCACGCCAACAGCGGGTGGACCATTTCCCGTAGTAGTAGGAGGCCGGGGCTTCCTCTTGAATGATCCCGGCGTAGAGTGCGAGATTACCTTCTTGGAGGGCCTTTCTGGTGAGAATTTCAACCAACTCAGGAACACATCGACGATCAGGGGTTGTAAGTCCTGCCTGCTCAAATTTGAGCAGGTAATGATTAAGATTGACCGAGGTCGGACGGTTTCCTCGGGGATTGCTCAGTTCGAGCTTTCGGAGACAGTTGACCAAAAGTGTGCTGTGGGCAGGTTCGTAGATGATCGAGAGGAGCTGCAGGAGGGTCTGCTCAAAGGGGGAAAGTTTATTATATTGTTCCAGGTGATCTGTCTCGGTTGGCATGATTATCAGGGGATTATGGGGTCAAGAATGGCACTGGCTCAAATTGCATGAGTGCGGTGTTCTTTTGAGCGAAGCGGAAAGGGCAACACGACAATATATCATTGTGAGGAGAGCAAGAGAATCAAAAAGTGATAGATGCCACAAGACTGACTCGTCGATGAGGGGTATTTTTGCCGGCGAACTCTGTATTCTTTTTCCCAATAGCCTTTCCCGGTGAACAAATGAACAGGCTAAGTTAAAAAAAAATGAACAATAAATGAATGAAAACAATGTCAAGGCTGCTTGTCAATAAAGATAAGGATATTTGACACTGTGTCAAATATCAAAAAAACAAACTTGACACAGTGTCAAATATATTTGAAGGTAAGTCAGGAGAGATTGATCGTAATCAAAGTGGGGAGGAGTGTATGGCAAGCATTGGTTACTTATATCTGGCGTTGGAAAAAGAGCTGCGGTTGCCTTTAGCGGACCAGCAACAGGCTATATCAGCCTACAGCTCTTTGCTGGGTAAAACAGTTGAAGAGTTTTTTGTTGAACAGGGTGTTTCATTAAAGCAGGCCTTGGTCAATCGTAAGGAAGGGAAAAAAATCATCGAGGGGTTACGGGCAGGCGATGCCCTCTTTGTCGCTCAGGCGGCATTTGTCCTTGGTTCAAGCAGGGAGGCCAGTCGTCTGTTGGAAATGCTCAGGAAAAAAGGGGTGTCCCTGTTTTGTCTTGACCTTGATGAGGATATCGCCCTTGACAGGGAAAGAAAGCTCGTTGTTTCTCAAGGGGGGGCTATGTTGGTTCAGAAAATCCTCGCCTCTCTTTCGCTTTGCGATAGTTGTAGACACGGCGAGGCAATACGGGCGACGAAAAGGGTGCAGAAAAGGCAAGGTAAATATCTTGGAGGGCCGATCCCTTATGGTTGGCAGATTGGTGCCGATGGATTCCTGGTCCAGCATCTGGAGCAACAGAGGGTAATCCGCGAGATGCTGAAATTCCGTGAGGATCGATGGTCCTATCGGGATATCGCAAAAAAACTCCAGGAGAAATATGACCTGGATCTTTCCCATGAAGGGATACGTAGGATACTTGAAGTCAATTCCAGGAAGAAGGCGGAGGAGAAGGAGCGAATGGTTGTCTCGCAGGGTAAGAGCGATATTGGCCTGCAGAGACATTTACCCCTGTCCTTGACGCCGACACCAAAGGGGCTCAACATTCAGAAGATGGAAGATTCCTGAGCGCGGGAAGTTCGGCAGAACCAGCAGAGTGCCAGCTCCTCCTGATTGCTGCTTGAAAAGTCAATATGATTAAAGGCTCTTATGCCGAGTTATCTCGGCCTTTTCTTTAAGATTTCCGATCCATGCGGTAAGGAGCTGCTGTTGTTTAAATCGGACAAGAATGTCGCGATATTTCTGCATATCTTGCTCTCCTGCCTTGTTTTCAGAAACCTTGCGTTCATGGAAGGCAAAAACCAGGTAGCCATCTTCAACCTGGGCGGGTTCTTTTGGCAGGGGGGAGGATTTTGACAGCTGAAAGACCTGAGGATAGAGGGAAGCCGGGAAGCCGGACGACTGGCTGGGTGTTTTTTTGCTCAGAAAGCCTGAGTCTTCGAGTTTGAATTGAGTCTTTGCCACGATTTGTGAAAAGGCTGCGCCCTTTTTTAATGTATCAAGCATCCCGGTTGCCGTCGTTTTGGCCTTTTCCTGGGATTTGTAAGCGACATAGTCGGCCGTCACTTTTTCCTTGATGCTTTCAAGCGGCGGGACGATCGGGTCCTTTTTATCCAAGGCAAAGAGAATTGCATAACCCGCATCGGTTTCTATAAGAGAACTCAGCTCTCCTTTGTTGAGAGCTGAGGCTGCGTCAAGAAATTTCTGGTTTTGACCTATCCCTGCCGGAGGTTGGCTGCGAGGGAAGAAATCCGTGTCTACAGCAGAAATCTCGGGATGTGAGTCTGTAAAGGTCTTGAGACTCCCAGCCTTGATAATCCCTTCATAGGCGTCATTGGCAAGCTGAAATGCCATCTGTTTGCCTTGTTTGAGCTGCAGAATCCGGGTGATATCGGTCTGCACATCTTCAAGAGGTTTTGTGGATGCAGCCTTTATCTCTTCAAGTTTAATGATGTGATAGCCAAATTGGGTCTTAATGACCTTGCTGATCTGGCCTGGTTGCATGGCGGATACTGCAGTGTCGAATTCCGGGACCATGCTTCCATGGGGAAAAAAGCCCAGGTCACCACCGGTGCCTTTACTTGGGTCATCGGAGTATTTCTCGGCTAGATCGGCAAAATCGCTTTTGTCATTTAAAAGTTGTAATATTTCAGCTGCCTTTTTCTGTTTTTCCTGATGAACAGAGGGGCTGTCTTTGTCACTTGCCCGGAGGAGAATATGCCGGGCATGTCTCTGCTCGGGAGTCTGGTAGCTGGCTATATTCTCAGTATAGTATGCCTTGATCTCTTCCGGGGTTACTGTGATTTTCTCACCCAAAGCATCATCATTGTAGACAATATATTTGAGTTTGAGCTGTGGTTCGGAACGGTATTTATCCTTTACCGAGTTGAACCATTTTTGCAGCTCAGCTTTGTCAACCGGCATTTCTTTATTAAATGCAACAGAGGGGATTTTCACAAATTGCACTGAAACTGTCTCATTTTCCTGGCTATACAGATCCTGGATTTCAGCATCCGTTACTATGGTGGCAAATTTTGCGATATCCTGCACTGTCTTGTCGGATAGCATGTCATATCGCATGGAATTTTCAAAACTGTTTGGAGTCATCCGGTTGGCGGCCAGCAGAGAATTATAGCGCTCGATACTGAAAGAACCTTTTTCGAGAAATTGCGGCATGCCGGTAATCTGTTTCTGAATTTCTTCCGCGCTCACCCTCAATCCCATCCGGCCTGCACCCTGGCGCAGAAGAGTTGTCTGAACAAGCTGATCAATAACCTGTTGCTTTATGCCGAGACTTTCATCTAGCCCCTTTGGGATGGTGCCACCGAACTGTTCACTGAGTCCTTTCATGGCCTGATCATGGGCTTGCTGATACTGCTGAAATGTGATGTCCTCATCATTGACGGTGAGAGCAACTTCTCTGGTATTCATCATGTTGGTGCCGACGCCCCAGAAGATGAAGACTAAGGCGATAATCACTACAACAATTTGGATGAAGGTTGATTGGGCTTTGTTGCGAAGTATTTGCAGCATGGTTGTCTGTGTGTATCTGATTTCGATATTGAAAGGGCTGATTCCCTTGGCGGCGTAGTGGTTTTCGAAATGCTGAAGTGGCACGAATTCCAAGCCTTAAGCCTCAGCAGATTCCACATGGATTTACTCTTTCTTGTACTTCCGTGCAAGGAAAAAACCTGAAGATCATCTCTCGCTTAAGCGGGATGGAAACGAAGCAAATGGTAAATGTGGCACCAGAAGTAAAGGGAATGCGAAAAGAGATGGTAGGGTAAATATTATTTGAACATATGCAAAAAATGAGTATGTTCGCCTTTGTTTTTTTTCATGGGATTGCAGTTTGACTCTACGGTTTGTTGGATGAAGAAAGAGGGGGCTGGAAGAATTTCCCCTTACCCCTCTGCCTTGCCCCTCTGTTAAGATTGTATCTATTGGAGAACAACGTGAAAAAGGGGAGAAGATGTTATATTCCGAAATGTTATTGTGCAATTTTTACGATACAAGAAATGATTGTCCATTCACTTGACAAACGTTGGCCCCTATAGTAATAAGGCCTAATTAGTTTTTTAGCCGACTCAAACAACGGTGTGAGCCACAGAAAAATATTTAAGGAGGTTTGAAATGCCAACACTTGAACACAACGGATCGAGCTTTCAGGTAGATGAGGATGGTTTCCTACTCAAGGGCATGGAGGAGTGGAACCAGAATTGGGTAGAGTATGTCAAAAGCACTGAAGGTATTGGTGATTTGACTGACGAGCATACCAAAGTAATCGATGCCCTTCAGGAATACTACAAGAAGAACGGTATTGCCCCTATGGTTCGTATTCTCTCCAAGACCACTGGGTTTCCTTTGAAGAGGATCTATGAGCTCTTCCCTTCCGGTCCTGGTAAAGGAGCCTGCAAGATGGCTGGTCTGCCGAAACCGACAGGCTGCGTATAATCACTCTGTCTGAGTGTTTGACGTATAGATGAAAATGGGGCTTACCGTAGTAACGGTAAGCCCCATTTTTTTGTCTTTTCTACCGCATTGTGTGAAAAGAGTTCCCCTTTTAGAAAATCATCTCGGAAAAGCGTTGGTGTAGTTCGCTGAGGTCCTCTTCACAACTCCCGCAAAAAAGCCTACTACCTCCAGCCGATTGGATGCTTGTGTTCTCGATAGAAAACGTGCCATCCGCATTTTGGATATAATGGGTGACTACGGTTGCCTCTTCGCTGATCTCAAAAAACGCAAGATCGTTGTCGCAGTGAGGACATTTCATGCGATGGGCGAATCGAGTTTCGTCAAGAGTTCGCGCTTTACGTATCTTGCTTGGGGGGCTAACCATGGGCTTTGTGGAGGACGGGGGCTTTGGAGAAAGTCGGAGCTTGTGACTGGTTTTTGTCGTCTATCTGGCGGAGATCCTTGGTTGCTGCCTTTATTTCACCGTCAATGGCGGCGCCGGGTTCGACGGTCAAGCTTATTGCCTCAAGCCTGCCATGAATTGAACAGTTCTTTCTGGCGATGACATTATTCGCCTGGACATCACCCTCAAGGGTGCCGTAACAATTGAAGGAAATGGACTTGATGTTGCCGATGATTCTCCCTGTCTCGCTGAGTATCAGGTGCTCGCCCTCAATGTTGCCGGAGACAATACCATCAATGCGCGCTTTCCCCTTAAAGGTGAGAGTGCCTGTGATTGACATGCTCTTGTCGATGAGCGAAGAGATGGCCTCGATATCGGCCTTACTTTTTTCCTGCCCACCTTCAGTTTTTTTGCCAAACAGGGTCATGTTCAATTCCTTTTTGCCAAATGTGGTGTGGAGAGTGGCATCCCTGCCACCGTCATCAGTTTTGCCGGGTTGATGGGTTTTTTGTTTAGACAGACTTCGTAGTGCAGGTGGATTCCGGTGGTTCGACCGCTGTTGCCGACGAGGCCGATAATCTGGCCACGTTCGATTTGGTCACCTTTCTTGACCAGAAAGCGGTCGAGGTGAGCGAAGTTTGTGCTATACCCGTTGCCATGGTCGATGGTCACAAAGTTGCCGTAATTACCGTTAGGAGAGGCTTGGGTGATGATGCCGGCAGCTGTAGCAAAGACTTTTTCCCCACGTTTGGCCCGGATATCGAGTCCTGAATGATATGCCCCTTCACTGTTCAGAGGATCAAGGCGGGTACCGTATCCTGAGGTGACCTGGCCGATGACTGGTCTCCCGAGAGGAGTGAAACGGATGGTTTCAAGGTATTTGTCCGCCTTGAAGAGCAACTGATCATGATCTGTCTTCTCGTTGGCGATGAAGGGGCCCCCACTGTTTTTTCTGGCATGGGAGCTTTCTTTAACCTTTATGCCAATGGAGTTTATAACGGTCTTTATATCTTCGCTGCGCTCGTTGAGTTCGGTGACGGCTGTAGCGAGAAGCTCTTCTTTTTCCTCGCTGAAGGAGGCCTCCTGTCGTGCTTTGGCAAGTTGCAAGTCGGCAACCTTGAGATCCATCTGGCGTTTCAGCTCCTCGGCGCTCTGCTGGTGCTCTGTCAGTAGATGGGTGCTTTGTTGCAGCTGGGTTTTAAGGTCGACTATCTGGCGGGAAGAAATCCGGTTAGTACTGTAGAGGCCGAGAGTGAAGGTGGAAGAGATGCACAAGCCGAGAAGAAAAAGGGTGAAGAAACTACTGACAAGGGCAAAACTCCTCTTGCTTACAGGTACTCGAAGGGTCTTGCCGCTGTCACTGGTTATGATGAAGTAAAGGTGTTCGCTCATAAGCACATAATCCTTATCGGTTGGGTTTTGAACCACACGAATGCGTGCCGGCCAAAAGGAAGATATTGCAGGCCGAACCGGCCTTCCGGAAAATTCTTCCCCTGTTTATACTCTTGACAATTAAATTATTCAACAATAAAAGGACCAGTGTTCTTTCCATATGTACGTCCTTTCAATAAGTTAACAAGTTGTTATTATATGATAATAAATTTTACCGCACTCCGATTATCCGAGTTCTATCCCAGTGTAATGGTATTGTTTCCGTACCAGATTTTTAAAGGGTTGGGATTGATGGAGCGAGTACAAGTGTGTCGGTTATGACGAATCTGCTTACCTGTCAATCGCTGGTGAAGGCCTATGGTGCCCGAACCCTCTTCCAGCATATAGATCTGGTGATCAATACTGGAGATCGGGTGGGCTTGATCGGACCCAATGGCTCCGGAAAATCGACACTCCTCAGGATTATCTGTGGTCTTGAAGAGGCCGATGGGGGACAAGTTCTCCGCCAAAAACATGTCCGTCTCAGCTATCTCTCCCAGGAGGATACCTTTGTCGAAGAGGAGACAGCTGCTGAAAACCTCATGTTTGCTCTGAAAGAATCAGAATCGCAACTCAGTGAAACCGAGCGATTCAACCGAGTGCACACCCTGTTGAGCCTTGCTGAATTTGCCGACAATACAGAACCGGTCCGGCTCCTCTCCGGTGGCTGGCGCAAGCGGCTGTCTATTTGCCGATCTCTTTTGGCGGCACCCGATATACTGGTCATGGATGAACCGACCAATCATCTCGATATTGAGGGCATCCTTTGGCTGGAGAGGCTGTTAAGCGGGGGGCTGGTGCAGGGGCCGGCGGCTTTTCTGGTGGTCAGTCACGATAGGCGATTCCTGGAAAATTGCACCAATCGGACTGTCGAGTTGTCTGCGGTATACCCCGACGGGCTTTTTCAGGTCAATGCTCCTTACTCACGTTTTTTGGAAGAACGCGAAGACTTTGTCGCACTGCAGCTCCAGGAGGAAGAGCGTTTGAGCAACAAGGTGCGTCGTGAGACCGAATGGCTGCGTCGGGGACCGAAAGCCAGGGCGACCAAGGCCAGGTATCGGATTGATGAGGCCTATAAACTCCAGGATGAACTGGCTCAGGTCAAGGCCAGGAACCGGGCCTCTTCGACGGTGCAGATTGATTTTGAGGCAACAGGCCGCAAGACGAGAAAGCTGCTTGAGGCCACCGGTCTTACGAAGGCTTTTGGCGAGCGGATGCTCTTTACCGACCTTGATATCACCCTTGCGCCCGGTAGCCGCATCGGTCTTCTCGGCAGAAATGGCTGTGGAAAATCGACTTTGATGCAGATTATTGCTGCCTCGGCTAACAGCACCGGTCCTTTTGCTGATGAAGGCGAGCTCAGGCTAGCCGATAAAGTCCGGATTGTCAGTTTTGACCAGAGGCGGGAGCAGATCAATCCGCTTCTGTCTCTGAGAAGGGCACTGGCCCCCGATGGCGATGCCGTTGTCTACCAGGGCCGTTCCTTGCATGTGGTTTCCTGGGCCAAAAAATTCCTCTTTCGGGTCGACCAACTGGAAACCCCGGTTAGCCAGCTTTCCGGGGGCGAGCAGGCCCGTATCCTCATTGCCGGTTTAATGCGGCAGCCGGCCGATATCCTGTTGCTTGACGAACCAACGAATGATCTTGATATACCATCTCTTGATGTCCTGGAAGAGAGTCTACGTGAATTTGCCGGGGCCTTGATCCTCGTTACCCATGATCGTTTCCTCCTTGATCGGGTTTGTGACCAGATCCTTGGTTTTGATGGAAAGGGAGGGGTAACCTGGTATGCCGATTATGAGCAGTGGTTGTTGCATATGCGGGATTTGGAAAAAACCACATGGCCTGATCAGAAAGTCGAAAGAACTGCAGAGGGTAAAGGTGAAGTCGTCAAGAAAAAGACCGGCAGGCTCTCCTATCTCGATCAGAGGGAATATGACCAGATGGAGGGGCGGATATCGGCGGCCGAATCCCTGCAGGAAGAATTGCAACGCACCATGGAGTTGCCCGAGACGGTTGCCGATCCAGCCCGTTTAACGGAGTCCTGGCAGAGTCTGGAAGAGGTCGGTCGGGAGATCGAGATCCTCTATGCCCGTTGGGATGAACTGGAGGAGAAAAAGAAAGGATAGTATTCAGGTGTGCTGCCATCTTCTCGGAAGAGACGACCTCCGCGCTGCGAATCCTCATATCAGGTGGTGCTCCGGGGGTGTTGACACTCTGCGATAAAAGGCTTGCCCGGCGAGAGGCATTTGTTCTAAACTGAAAAGAGTCCTCCTGAAGCATCCTGGTGGATGCCCAATCGAGCAAAATACGGAAAAAATGCGACTGGCAATCCTCTCTGATATTCATGGCAACCTTGAGGCATTTCAATCTGTAACTGTCGATATTGAGAGGCAGAGACTGGATGGGGTGGTCTGTCTGGGCGATATGATTGGCTACGGCCCTGACCCTGAAGAGGTCGTCCGGGGGGTGCAGGAACTGCAGTGTAAGACGGTACTTGGTAATCATGAGGCGGCCGTGCTTGCTGAAAAGGCCAGGAACTGGATGAATTTTCAGGCCCGTGAAAACAGTATCAGGACGGAACTGCTTCTTTCCCAGGGGAGCCTGACCTATTTCATGAGCCTACCGCGATTCCTGCATTCTGGTGAGGCCTGGTTTGTGCACGGCTATCCTCCCGATTCTGTTTTCGCCTATCTCTTCAACCAGCCGGATCGCAAGATAGAAGACCTCTTTGTTGCATCCGGGGTCTCGCTCTATTTCGTTGGACATACACATGATCTGCAGTTGATCTGGCAGGAGCAGGGGGAGGTGTATCGCAGGCCTCTGGCTGAGGGCCGGATGGTTCTTACGAAAGACCGGAAATATATCATCAATGCCGGCAGCGTTGGCCAACCCCGTGACGGAGATAACCGAGCCAAGTACCTAATATGGGACAGCGAGACCTGGACGCTGGAGACGCTGTTCATCCCCTATGACTTCAAGAGCACGATCAGAAAAATCCATGCGCGTGGTTTTCCCGAAGTCTACGCTGAACGGTTGCGTTAACCATGAAAACACTGGGCAGATATGAAATAGTCGGTCGTCTCGGTCGGGGTGGAATGAGCACGGTTTATAAGGCGAAGGCGCCAATTACCGGCAGGATCGTCGCCATCAAGGTCCTTGACCCCCGAGACGAGCTCTTCGCGCATCTGGCCGGTGCGGAGCGTCTCAGACAGATCTTTCTCGAAGAGGCCAGAATTATGGGGGAAATTTCCCATGCCCATGTCGCAAAGGTCGTAGACTGTGATGAGGACCATGGACTTCCCTTTATTGTTCTGGAATACTTTGCCCATTCGCTTGGCAACTTCATCGGTGAGTCGTACCGGGTGGAGCAGCCATCCCGAGCCATTTCGGTGGCCAAGACCAGTTTCTATATTCTTCAAGCCCTGAAAGGTCTGGAAAGGCTCCACTTCTCCGGGATCGTCCACAGGGATATCAAGCCTTTCAACCTGATGATTACCAATGATGATCGGATTAAGATTATCGATTTCGGTCTCTCGCGCATCCGCGGCGAGGAGAAAATGAAGATCCCCGGCCTGCACGTGGGTTCTCCCTTTTATGCAGCGCCAGAGCAGGAGGTTCATCCGGAGACGGCGGATGAACGGGCGGATCTCTACAGCCTGGGGGTTTTGGCCTACCGGATGTTGACCGGTCACCTGCCCGACACGGCAAATGGCCGCCTGCAGCCACCGAGTTGCTATCGCCATGATCTGAACAGGGCCTGGGATGAGCTGATCGCAAAGAGCATGGCGGTGCAACCAGCCCGAAGATTTGCCACTGCTGAGCAGATGCGGCTGAGATTTGAGGAGGTGTATGCCGATTGGACCAAAGAGTCAGAGGTGGGATGCCGCTTTACAGAAGATGTCTGTGATCCGGAAGAGCACAGGCCGATCAGGACGGATCCGATGCGGATTATGTACAAGGATGCACGAGAGATTCTGGGCCTTGATCAACTCATGCGTCCGGAGCACTATTATCGCCAAAATCTTGAAACACTTGACTTGCATCATGTCCGAGATACGCACACCGGTCTCCTGTGGCAGTCGAGGGGGGCGGGATTTACCCTCGACTGGAGGCAGGCGAGTGAATATGTAG
>JAUYSF010000415.1 GCA_030696435.1 Desulfoprunum sp.
AATGAAATAGGTATGGTGTCCCCCTATTCCTTTATTCCTTTGGAACGAAGTGGAGCGCACTTCAGCGTTTTGTTAGCCCTCATATCCGATAAGAAGCTGAACGTTGCATACAAACTGAAATGCATAAATTTTTGCAAGTGATCGAGCTAACTTACTGTCCGTCTCCTTAAAGAGGGTTGCAGCCAGTGACGCATATGTTTCGCGTAGTTCGCCGAGTTGTTCTGATGCACCGTCGATCATTCCGGCAGTTTCTGCAAGGAAGGCGATATTGCTCTGTCGAGGATCTTGATTTTGGAGTGCATCGAGTGCTTGTTCAAAAGGCTGACTCTCAATCGGTGTCGGATCGGAATGCCCAATACCAGCGTTTCCGGGCGAGGCAAAGCTGTACCGGGAGTGTCCATTAAGCTTTTGAATTTCACAGAAGTTGGATTGTTTTACGAGTTGCCCTGAGTTGATAGCAGTCCAAAGTTCGCCATACGTGTTGAATGCAGGGCAGGCGTACACGACAATGGCCATACCAGAAGTTTTTTGAGCGAGTAATTCGAGGGCGCGCTGCTGGCTGTTGAATGTATCGTAGCGAAAATATGGTTTATTCCAAGATACATACTCCGCCGCGTCGGAACGAACCATTCGATTCGGGCGTTTGGCCTGAATGAAGCAGTTGAATTTGAACTTCGGAAAATACTCAATTTCGTGTTCGAGCTCTTGCCACCATTCATGTCTCAAGTGGGTTCCGGGCGGATGGATGAAAAACATCCGACGCCACCACGGATGCATGTGAGGGAACAGCTTCCAGAATGTTCGATTTGATGTTCGAAGAGCCACATCGAAACCAACGATGTTTTCCAAAACCTGGCCTGGTGGAAAGAAGAGTCGGCGACTGTGCACTAGCTCAGACGTAAGGTGCTGTTCGTAAGTTTTCTCTTCAAATTCAGCGTGCATAGTGATGGCCTTGAGGGCTAACGTAAAAGTGAGGGGCTGCGCGCTTTTGCGCAGTCCCTCTCGACTGACGGGTTGGGGCTTAGCGAGAGACCGTTACTCCTCAGCATGTCTTATGGCCTCGAAGCGTGAGAAAAGAGCATCCAGCTCGACCGCAAGCGCCTCTGCCGCGTGTATAACGGAAGTGCGATTGCCGGACGTGTCGGGCGGTATCATTTGATGCACTTTGTTGTCGAGCGCAGAGGCGATTCCGGCCACTAGCGCTGAAAGCCCAAGCATAGAGCCAGACATAGCGTCAATAGCATCACTCACTTCACCTGGTAGAAACTGATACAGTTCCCGATCATATAGTGCCTCGTAGCGCTTCTGTATTGCGTCCGCACTTTGCGTGAGTGCGGCAAGTGGCCGGTTGCCCTCAGCTAGGACTAATTTCATGTACCGAACATGATTTTGTAGATTCTTAATTAAGGCCATGGAATGATGAATGCAGCGAACAACGTCTCTGGCCCGGTCATCTTCGCGAACCATCATGTTGTAGGTCAGCAGGCGCGTGGCCGTTTGCGCAATAAGAAGTGCTGCACATGCAGCAGTTGTTGGTGGAAGTAGCGCGAGAAGTGCTTTCCAATCTCCCTTGTAGATCAAACATGCCGCATAGCCTAACAAGATTACCAATAGGGCTAAAACGATTGCCTGAATCACACGAAGATCGCGTTCTGCAAGCGTTAGTTCTTGAAGAAAGCGATGTCTTTTCGATGGCATATTGCGTGACATGTTCATAAGCCCCAACAAGTTATTCCCTAGTTTTCCAGATATCTCCATCAAGCTGAGCATCTGATTTCTTAACATCAACACAATGTCAACATGTTATGCTGGTTTTCAGCCTTATATCATTCATTTCTGGCTGGATAACAAGAAGCTTGATAATATATACATTATCCACAATCTTGTTCACTTTGCCAATTGTCCCCCGGCCGTTCGTGTTTGTTTCAATGGCATGGGTAAAATCAAAAACCCGCATATTCTTTACCTGTTTAACGGAAATGAGGAGATTTTCACCATCATAACCTGAAATGCAGATTAACAGATAAGAGAATCTTCCTGAACATCTTTTGAGGCTGAATTATCAAGGTACAGAATAGAAGAACGTCCAATTCGCCAAACGAAAACAGCCCCCGCGCGAATGCGCAGGGACTGAAGGATAACAAGGATCGAATGCGTCCCTCACCGTCAGAAGCGACGGTGGATTTTCTCAGATTCCCAGATAGGCGGTCTTGATATGCGGGTCATTGAGCAGAATCGCGGCATCGCCCTCAAGGGCAATGCGCCCGTGCTCAAGGACATAGCCCCGGTCGCTGAGGCTCAGGGAGTGTTTGACATCCTGTTCGACCAGCAGAACCGTGGTGCCCTGATCGGCGATCAGCCGTACGGTCTCGAAGATGCTCTTTATCAGGATCGGCGCAAGCCCTAAAGATGGCTCATCGAGCATCAGGAGCTTGGGCAGAGCCATCAAGCCACGACCGATGGCGACCATCTGCTGCTCGCCGCCGGACAGGGTCATGGCGGTTTGGTTCTGCCGCTCTTTGAGACGCGGCAACAGACTATAGACCTTTTCCAGGGTCTCGGCGGCATGCTTACGGGCCCGGCTGTTGTGGGCACCGACAATCAGATTGTCGAGTACCGTCATCAAGGAGAAAAGCCGCCGGCCCTCGGGCACGTGAATGATCCCCTCTTCGACTATCTCCTCGGGCTGGGATTTTTGGATGGGCTTACCATTAAAGGTAATCTCACCGCGGTCCGCCTGCATCAAACCGGAGATGGTACGCAGCAGGGTTGATTTACCGCTGCCGTTGCCACCGATGATGCTCACCACCTCACCTTCTTCGATCCTCAGGCTCAGGTCGTAGATGACCTGCACATCACCGTAGCTGGCATCGATATTGCGTACTTCAAGAAACGACATAATCATCCCCCAGATATGCTTTGATGACATTTGGGTCGTTGGCGACCTGCTCCGGAGTGCCCTCGGAGATTTTTTTACCGAACTGGATAACCACAATCCGATCAGACAGGGCCATGATGGCCCGCATAATATGTTCGATAAGGAGGATAGTCACACCACTGTCCCGAATTTTTCTGATCATCTCGACCACCTCATCGACCTCGGACGGCCGCAGTCCGGCCATGACTTCATCGAGCAGGAGCAGTTTGGGCTCAGTTGCCAGGGCCCTGGCAACCTCCAGACGCTTACGGTCGGCGATGGTCAGGGTACCGGCCAAGATATCCTTCTTGTCATCCAAGTTGAGGAATTTCAAGACCGTCATGGCCTTATCTTCGGCCTCCGAACGCAGTTTGCAGGTGGCGAAACTGCCGACTGTGACATTGTAGAGCACGGTCTTCGAGGCAAAGGGTTTGACGATCTGGAAGGTCCTGGCCAGACCTTTTTTACAGAGATCCCAGGGCTTTTTACCGCTGATGTTCTCGCCTGTGAAGAAGATCTGCCCAGCAGTCGGGGCATAAACCCCGGCGATACAGTTGAAGGCCGTGGATTTACCGGCCCCGTTCGGCCCGATCAGGCCCATGATTCCACCCGCCTTGATTTCCAGGCTGAGATTGTCGATGGCCCGCAGCCCGCCGAATTCCTTGGTGAGTCCTTCTACCTTTAGCATCATGCCGGCTTCCTCCTGTCACTGCTCAGTTTGTCGAGCACACGCTCGTACAGACGGGTTAACGGTTCCTGCAGGCCGCGCGGCTGGTAGGTCATGACCAGGATCAGGATAACACCGAAGATGATGAGATGCATACCCGGCAGGGTATCGCCGAAATAGATGCG
>JAUYSF010000061.1 GCA_030696435.1 Desulfoprunum sp.
TCAAGCAGCGGGAGATCGTCGGCCAGGAGCAGCAGCCCCTCCTCATGCCCCGCCAGACCATCGACCAGATTGAAGCCAGCCCTATGCCGCAGAGTCAGCAGGTTGCAGAGATTTGCATAGCCGGTAGAGGTCTGCACCAGACAGGTAACAAGGCGGTTGGAGCCTGGCTCGGAAATCTCGGCCCCGACCACAGGCCTGAGCCCCTCGCGCCTGCAAGCCCGCAGAAAGGGCCAGAGACCGTAGAGATTGTCCCGGTCCGTAAGGGCCAGCCCCGGATAGCCGTAGTGACCGGCAAGACGGCAGAGGGCGGCCGGCGAGGCGGTGGCCTGCAGCAGGGAGTACGAGGAACGCACGCGCAATGGAAACATGGATTCGCTGTCCGTATTCGAGAGATCGCCACGATCCGTCTCAGTGGCAGAGAATGTTCGCTTCAGCCCCGCAGCCACGATCAAGCGCGGGATACTGTCGCCCGGTGGCGATCAGCCCGTGACCGAAACGATTCCGGATACTGTCCATGGCCGACAGCAGCCGATCCTGCCGCACCTCCCCAGGCTGTGTTTCGGAAAACAGGGCCAGCTGAGGTGACTGCCGGCACAGGTCATCGCAGACCAGCCGGCAGCTACGCAGCCGGCCCCGACGCAGCCAGGCCCTGGCAAGGGCCGTCTCGGCCAGCTGCAACAACAGGAAATCACTAGCCGTCCGCCGGCGGGCCGTGGCTTGGCGAACTACGTGGGCGCCATCTGCATAGGAGATCCAGACACCCACCCGCCGGGCCTCCTGTCGCCGCCGCCGGAGTTCGCCTCCAACCCTGCTCACCAGATCGGCCACCGCCGCCTCGACCGCACGCTGGTCGTTGGTGTCGTCGGCAAAAACATGTTCATAGTCCACCGGTGCCGTTTCCTGAATCCCGGCAAGGATGGCACTGTTGTCGATACCATGGCTGATATCGTGGAGATAGTCACTGCGGCTGCCGAAGGGCACCATCAGCTGACGACGGCTCAGGCCGGCAAGCTGACCGATGGTGGCAATACGAAAATCCCGAAGTTGGCGGGTTTCCCGGTCATCGAGCCCCGGCAGCAGTGCGACCGGGAGGGGGGCGAGAAACTGCTGCTCTTCGCCGGGGGTAACGATATATTCGCCGACCGGCTTGACCAGACGGGAGGCTACCTTTGACACCAGCTTGTTCACGGCCAGAGACCAGATGGGATTGAGGCCAAGGCTTTGACGTACGGCGCGTCGAACCTGCAGCCCCACATCGACTGGGGGACCGAACAGGCGGTGGGTGCCGGTGACGTCGACAAAGAGATGGCCATCCTCCAGGCCATGTTCCACTAGCGGTGAATATTCCTGCGCCTGCCGGAGCAAACCCTTCATCGCTTTGCGGTACACATCGATCCTCGGCCGCAGGACTTCGGCTCCTCGGCACATGCGAGTCGCCTGCCGCAGCATCATGCCCTTGCGTACCCCCGCCTGATAGGCCTCCTCACTCATATCGTAGACGGCTGCCCGAGCAGCCTGCAGCGGCGCGATGATGACCGCTCGGCTCTTCAGAGAGGTATCGATTATCCGCTCGACGGCTACGGCGAAATCCGCCACATTGAAGTGCAGGATGGATCGTTCTCTGAACATCGGCACCCACCAACTCAGGCCGCAGTCTCACCGACCAGGAGACCGGTAAGCATTTTAGCGTTTTTCGGCGCCTGGGCCCGGACATGGTTGTTGAAAAAGATGACGCCCCGATCCGCCCGGGCTACCATTTTTTTCAGGAAGGTGTCATGCCACTGCCGCAGTTCCTCAAGGCTGTAGTCGTAATCAAATTTTTTCTGCATATTGCTCGACTGCCAGCCAATGCTGTTGCGGCCATGGAAACGGACATAGAACAGGGCCGGATTGGTGACGATGTCGAGGGCCGGAAAGAGCCCCGGCAGGGCTGGTTCATCAACGGTCACCAGGGTCACCCCACGGCGTTCGAGTTCGGCAAAGACCGGATCTACCGCCCAGGAGACATGCCGGAACTCCACCGCCACCGGCAGACCGTGCAGACCATCGAGCAGGAGGGCAAGATGGCGACGGTTCTCCGTGCTCCGGTCATAATCAGGCGGCAGCTGGACCAATACTGCAGCAAGACGATCCCCGAGCGGAGCGATGCCCTGGCGGTACAGCTGCAGCTGCTCCCGCCAACCGTCGTCCCGTTCATGGGTCATGGTCCTGGTGAGTTTTGCGGCAAACTGCAGATGGGCTGGTGCCTTGTCAACCATGCGAGCGATGGCCTCAGCCCGGGCCATCTGGTACCAGGTGTAATTCAGCTCGACAATGGAAAAGCAGCGGGCGTACAAGGACAGCATCTCAGCGGTCCTGGTCCCCGGCGGATAGAAACCGCTGTCAACCCACTCGGTATAGGAATAACCGCTCGTACCGACGGCAATGCCGCATGCTTTTTGCCTGTCCGCAGCACTGTCGGTCGGCAGGTTCACGTTGTCTGATAACCGGCTCATGGTCTTTTCTGCCCTGGCGATCGAAGAGAATCGCCCTGCCCGCGGATCACCCCCACCACCTTGCCCTGGACCAGCAATTCATTGAACGGATAGTGCATGACCGGGAAATCCTCATTTTCTGGTCGCAGCTCGATATGGTCGGAATGGAGAAAGAATCTCTTGACCGTTGCCTCCTCTCCGTGGATCAGCACTGCGGCGATCTCACCATTCTCGGCGTACTGACGGGGTTCGCAGATCACCAGATCGCCGTTGAAGATGCCAGCGTTGCACATCGATTCCCCCTTGATCCGCAGACAGAACAGGTTGTCGCCGGGGAAAAGAGCATTGTCCACCACCACTGATCCCTCCCATTCCTGCTGGGCATACATCGGCAGACCGGCCGTCACCTGACCGATGATCGGCAGCTGCCGGCCGCCTCCGATCTGTTTTTTCCGGTCGGAATCGGGAATCAGCCTCAGAGATCTGCTGTAATGTCCTTCGCGTTCCAGCATCCCCTTTTTTTCCAGCTGGCTGATCAACTGGGCCACCGCGGTATGACTCACTCCCATGTCAATCGCTGCTTCCCGCAGGCTCGGCGCCCGCCCGTCTCGAGTGATTCGCGCAACCAGATAGTCGAAAAACCGTTTTTGTGTCCCGCTGAGCTCCATATCTCCTCCACAGTAAATGTACCTATACCTCTCAATGTACATTTACAATAATATTTGTCAATATACTTTTGCCCCTTTATTGCCGGTGCCTTCCTCACAAGCAGTTTGTATTTGGCCTGAAGAGCTATTATAGTAGGCCC
>JAUYSF010000085.1 GCA_030696435.1 Desulfoprunum sp.
TGGACCGTATATGCCGATCTACTTCATTACCTCGGCTGCAATGTCTGGCTGTATCGCCATCATCTTCTTCACCTACCTGGCCTACCGAGTGAACAACTGGCAGATGAGCGATGAGATGAAGGGCTCGATGGAGTCTGTAGCGAAAGTCGGCGCTCTGCTGCTGGCGATCATCATGTTTTTCACGACCTGGAAGATGATCAGCGGCGTGACCGGCCAGGCCCCCGGCAAATACGAGGCAATTATGGCCCTGGTGAGCGGCCCCTATGCCATGAATTTCTGGGGTGGCGAGGTGTTTCTCGGCATGGTCCTGCCCTTTGTGATCATCATGCTGGTCAAGGGTAAGAATATGAACGCCCTGTTCATCGCCTCTCTCGCCGGCATGGTCGGCATCTTCTTCATGCGCTATGACCTGGTGATCGTCGGCCAGCTGATCCCGAACTTTCACGGCATGGGCCTGATTGATTACCCGGAGTTGTTGACCTATGTGCCGACCCTGCATGAGAACCTGGTGGTACTGGGCGGCATCGCCTTCTGTGTCATGCTCTTTCTCATGGGTGAAAAGTTGTTTCGCGGCCATCTCTCCGAAGATCACTGAGGATTTGTTGCCTTGAGCTGGGAGTTTCGGAATATTGATTGAGCTGATGTTTGCCTCCTGTCGATAGCAGGCAGGATTATGCAAGATACTTACAGGGAGTGAAAGAGCATGAGAATTGACGATTTGCAGCAATTGAAAAGCGAAAGCCCGGAGACTCTACCATCCGCCGAGCGCCGAAAATTTTTGAAGATGGGATTGGTGGTGACGGGTGTCTATCTGAGTGGCACTGTTTTATCGCTGACCTCTGTCCGCGATGCACATGCCGAGGATGTAGTGCCCGAAGTGGGGAAGTACCCCTATGGCCCGCATTATTCGATGGTCATACGGGAGAAGCTCTGTATCGATTGTGAACGATGCAAAGAGGCCTGTGTCAAAACGAACAGCGTGCCGGTGTACGGCTTCCGTACGACTATTCTGGAGAAGCGCAGGGCCATTGCCAACGGTGAGCATGAGACCATCTTTATGCCGGTTTTGTGCAATCAGTGCAATCGGCCACCCTGTGTCCGGGTCTGCCCTACCACGGCCACCTGGAAGGACAAGAAGACCGGTATCGTGATGATGAACTCTGCACGCTGTATCGGTTGCAAGACCTGCATGACGGCCTGCCCCTACAATGCCAGGTATTTCAAGGAAGAAACCAGGGCTGTTGACAAGTGTGACTTCTGCTGGGAAAGCCGCCTGTCCAAAGGGGAAAAGACCACGGCCTGTGCTGAGGCCTGTCCGGCGGATGTGCGGGTTTTCGGCGATCTGGCCGATACAAAAAGCAGAGTCTTTGAGCTGTTGCATTCACCTGAAACGATGATCTGGGTCCTTCGCCCGGAAGCCGGCGCTTTACCGAATGTCTATTATGTGAATGTCTAGGGCTGATTGCTCGCTATTCCAGGTCTCTTCTGTTACCTGCTCCGTGCGTGGGCATGATGATTTGGCGGCAAGAAGAGCGGTGGTTGATACATGGGAGAAGAAAAAATGAAAAAGAGTTTGATGGTAATAGTCCTTGGCGTTCTGATGTTGTCCGGTGGCTGGCTCCTGGCTGCAGATGAAAAAAAGGCCGCGGAGCCCTATGATGAGGATACCTATGGCCCTGAGGCCCCGATAGTCTGGGATAAGCCGGTGAAGAGTGTGGTCTTTGACCATAAAGTTCACACTCAGGGACAGGGGCTTGAGTGTGATTCCTGTCATGATGAGCTTTTTAGCCAGGAGGCCGGGGCCGCCCAGGAGAAGAAAGATTTCACCATGAAGACGCTTTATGACGGAGGCTATTGTGGATCCTGTCATGACGGAGAGACTGCCTTCGCCTCGAACAAGCGCTGTACCAGTTGTCATATCGGTGTTCGCGGCCAGGCAAGGCTCACTGGTGGCAAGGACAAAGCTGAAGAAGGTCATGCTAAGGATTGATCCCTTCTGTTAAAATGTGTCTGCAAAAAGGATCGGAGTTTCTCCGGTCCTTTTTTTTTCTCTATTTTTCCGTTGTTTCCCATAGATCCCCACTCCGCCAAAGTCGGTTTCTCTATTTTCTGGTTGGAGGACGCATTTCCTGCCGACCAGATACCTGCTTTCTTCTCTATGGTGCGCAATCTGCGCCCATCCTTCCGTGTATTTCGTTTAACATATTGAAAGTTAACAATAAAATATCATAAATTTGGTAAAAACCGTACCTTTCTCACCGATATTACCGGGCAGTTCTTGCAGGAAAACTCTTTAATATCTTTATATATCAGTACATTACGCACCATGATTCATGGCGCATTCTGCGCCCTTACAGATCTGCGTCCAGGACGCAAATTGCGCCAATAAGGGGAGGGTTGGCTTATGCGATGAGCGCGATTTCGATCAACTCAACTTTAATAAATGGTGAAAATATAAGGATATATTCTGTCGTGCTATTCTTTTCCCCGTCTTTGTTGCCGATGGCATGCCTCTTGCTCTTTAAGAAGTAGCTTAACTAACGGCTTCAGCAAATGGGACAGGAGGAACATCATGAGAACATTACACAGTAGACGGGCAGCAGGAAGGTCACCGGTCGGTATCTGGCGGTTCATACGAGGGCATCGTCTGCAGGTGACAGAGGTATGCTGGTTTTCTGTTGCGCTCATACTCTTTCTGCTCCTTGGTCCTTTTGCGGCCCCGATAGTGGTTTTGGCCCTCTTTAGTCTGCCCGCCGAAGAGAGAGGAACGTCTGAGCCTGAAACCTTTCAGGAGGCTGTCCATTTCCAGTTACGCTGACAAATGATGAAGATCTCGGGAAACAAAGAATAATTAATGCAGGAGGCCTACAATGAAAGAGAACATCACGGCAACGCTCCCTTCCCGGATAGTGGTGACCCGTCCGGCGATCAATATACTCATGACGGTTACCATTCTGTGTATTCTGGCAGGAATAGCCGGCGGAATCTATGCCCAGGTCATCGGCCATGATCACGCCTTTGCCAACACCCGGGAGATGCCCTGGGGCATGTTGATCGGGGTCTATGCCTACTTTGCCATTATCTCAACGGGGCTCTGTCTGCTGGCGGCAATCAGCCATCTCTTCGGCGGCAATAATCTCGCCCCTCTGGCCAACCGGATGGTCTGGTTGTCGATCATCTCGCTGCTTGGGGCCTTTCTCGTTATCGGTCTGGAGATTGAAAACCCATGGCGGATGCCGCTCGGAGTCCTGCTGCATCCCAATCTGACCTCGAATATCTGGTGGATGGGCACACTCTACGGCCTGGCGGTAGGGATCATGCTGATCGAATTCTATCTGATACTCAGTCGTCGCTTTGCCCTTGCCCTTATCCTCGGGGTGGCGGGCGCAGTGGCCGAGACCCTGGCAAACAGCAATCTCGGATCGGTTTTTGCCTCGATTAACGCCCGGCCTTTTTGGTACGGTTCGCAGTTGCCCATCTTCTTTCTGGCCTGCGCCTTCCTCTCCGGCGCTGCGGCAGTAGTCATGTTTACCCACTATTCCCATGTCCTTGCCAGAAAGCAGATGACTCCCACGGTTTTCTCCGGCATGCAGACCGCCGGCAAGGTCATGATCCTAATGATCTTTCTGATCAGTATCGCCAATGCCTGGAAATTCGCTAATGCCTATACCGGTAACGAAGAGATGATCCTGACGGCAGATGCCCTGGTGCATGGTCCTCTGGCCACGAGCTTCTGGGTATTCGAGATTGCCATTGGTCTGGTCCTGCCCTTTGCTCTGATGATCGCCACCCGGCTGAATTCAGTCCAGGCCATGTCGACAGCGGCGCTGATGGTCCTGGTCGGCCAGTTCTTCTCGCGATTCAATATGGTTGTTTCCGGCCAGATAGTACCCCAGTATTACGGTTATAACGAGTTGCCCCTGTATCTGTCCTATCTGCCAACGGCTGCTGAATTTCTGCTGGTCATTGGTGGCATTGGCCTGGTCGGTTTTGGTTTTCTGGCCGGTGAACGGCTCTTTCCTTCGGTTTTTTCTACCGACCGGGATCATTGATTCAAGGAACTGCGGAGGCAGGTTGTAAAATGAAGCACATGTTGTCAATCAACACCACGAGGCAGGCCATGCATACGGATAACAAGGCGATTTTCACGATCGGAATGGCGGCGAAAATGCTTGAGGTACATCCTCGGACCCTGAGAAATTATGAGGATAAGGGCCTGATTGTACCGACCCGTAAAGGAGAATGGCGCTACTTCACCATGCACGATATCCAGTGGATTGAATGCCTGCGGGAGATGATCCATATCCATGGGGTGAGCATCAATGCCATCAAAAAGCTGCTCAAGTATACCCCGTGCTGGAATATCATCGATTGCTCCTTTGAAAAACGAAAATGCTGCTCAGCCTTCTTCTCCAACACCCTCGTGCCGAAAAAAATCAACCGCGCCGACCAGATCGGTCGGATTGAAGAGCATGAGGATATCGCCGCCTGAGAGGGCGCTTCGCGCCCTCTTGTCAAATGGAATTAATCTTAAAGAAACGCATAGTCCTGTGTTTTAGCCATGACAGCTTGATCCCGCCGCCGCATCACCGATTGTTTCTTGTCCAGCAACTTCTTGCTCAATGATGGTGGGTCTTCCTCTCTCCGGGACCATATAGCATGTATGGCAAAACCCCGGAGAGTTCCCGGCCCATTTTTGGCTCCCTCCCCAGACTTTGTCGTGAAAGTCCTTCCTGCATAAATATTCAGCAGTCCTGGTTTTGTAATGCTGCCGGATCTTCAAGCCTTTGGAGCTCTCCTGTTTCAGGTCGATTATCGTTTTAATGATGCTATGCAGAATGAAGGAACTAACACGTTGCATAAAAAGCAATGAAGGGTTTTATATGTAAGTTCAGGCATTTTAGGCAAGAGCAATGGCGCATGAATGCGATTGATTTGAGCTTGCCCCCGGTAAGGTCGCATTCAAGGAGCGCTGAGCTTCTCCGTTTTGATTTGGAGTTATTCAGAAACTGTTTACGTACTTGTTATTATTTTATAGTGCCCCTCGGTCTGAGTCTGAACCTGGGTAGTACACCGAGAAGGAGAAAATTTTTATGCCACGACTGACCGAACAGGAGCAGCAGGAGATTATCCGCTTTATCGAGGCGGACAGGCCGTTGCCGGAGAAGTATCGCTTTCTGCTGTTTGAGGACAAACGGGAAGTGGAACTGGTCTGGAATGGCAAGACGAGCGAGGTCTGCAATATCGTGCTGCCCTTTCAGGTCATCGAGCAGGTGGACGAACCGCGCGCCGAAAAGGACACCCGCATGCAGATGAGCCTGTTCGATCTGGACGTCCGGGGCCGCCAGCTCAAGGGCTGGACCAACAAGCTGATCTGGGGCGACAACAAGCTCATCCTCTCATCGCTGAAAAACGGCCCGCTGCGCGAGGAGATCGAAAAGCAGGGCGGCCTCAAACTGATCTACATCGATCCGCCGTTCGATGTCGGCGCAGATTTCAGCATGGATATCGAGATCGGCCCTTCGACAGGCTCAGGGCAAACGGAGACCTTCACCAAGAAGCCCAACATCCTGGAAGAAATCGCCTACCGCGACACCTGGGGTAAAGGCGCCGATTCCTTCATTTCCATGATCTACGAGCGGTTGGTGTTGATGCGGGACTTGCTGGCTGATGATGGGAGTATTTATGTGCATTGTGATTGGCGGGTGAATAGCTTTATGCGGTTGGCCATGGATGAAGTCTTTGGTTCCAGTCATTATCGCAACGAGCTTCGGTGGAAAAGGCAACCGCCTCGCGGAGCGAAAGCGATTTCGAGGCAGTATGCGAAAAGCTCGGACACAATCCTCTACTACTCTCTTCAGGACCGCTATGTGTGGAATCCGCAGTTCAAGGAATACAGCGCGGAATATGTGAAATCGAAATTCACCTATAAAGACAAAGATGGCCGCGTGTATCGAATTGATAACATTGGGGACTATTCGAAAACGTCCATCGCCGAGTTCAGGAAACGAGGGCGTATCTATGATTATCCGTCAGGAAAGGTCGGACTCATTCGCTACCTCGACGAAGCGAAAGGTGAAGCGATTACTGACATCTGGTTGGACATTGCCGAGGTAAACTCGCAAGCGATTGAAGATACAAAATACGCAACCCAAAAACCCGCAGCCCTGCTCGAACGCATCATCAAAGCCTCTTCCAACGAAGGTGACTTGGTGGCCGACTTCTTCTGTGGCTCCGGCACCGCCGCCGCCGTGGCGGAGAAATTGGGGCGCAAGTGGATCGTCAGCGATCTCGGCAAGTTCGCCATCCATACCACCCGCAAGCGCCTGATCGGCGTGCAACGGAAACTCAAGGCCGATGGCAAAGATTACCGGGCCTTTGAAATCCTCAACCTGGGCAGGTACGAACGACAGCACTACATCGGCGTCAATCCCAACCTGCGCGAGGCAGAACAGCAGAAGCAACTGGAAGAAAAAGAGGCGGCCTTCCTGGAGCTGATCCTGCGGGCCTATCGCGCGGAGAAGACCACGGGTTTTGCCACCTTCCACGGCAAAAAGGCCGGGCGGCTGGTGGCGGTCGGCCCGGTGAACCTGCCGGTGACGCGGCTCTTTGTCGAGGAGATCATCCTGGAATGCCGCAAAAAGCACATCACCAAAGTGGATATCCTGGGTTTTGAGTTTGAGATGGGGCTGTTCCCCAATGTGCTGGATGAGGCGCGGAGCAAGGGCATTGACATCGCACCCAAGTACATCCCCGCCGATGTGTTCGATAAACGGGCGGTGGAAAAAAACCAGGTGGTGTTTCACGATGTGTCCTATATCGAGGTCAAGCCGCACATCCGGGAAGGCAAGAAAGGCGTGTCCCCAGCCGTGGCGATGGAGCTGACCGATTTTTCGGTCTTCTACTCGCAGGACTCGATTGCCAACGCCGAGGCGGCCATCAAGAACAAGGGCAGTCGGATCGTGGTCGAGAAGGGCCAGATTGTCAAGGTGAGCAAGGACAAGGACGGCATCGTCACCCGCGAAGTGTTGACCCAGCACTGGACGGACTGGATTGATTACTGGTCGGTGGACTTCGACTTCGAGAGCAAGCGGGAAATCATCCGGGTAAAAAATGACCCTTCGACGGGCTCAGGACAGGACGGCGAATGGGAAGAACAATGGACCGGGGACTACGTCTTTGAGAACGAGTGGCAGAGCTTCCGCACCAAGAAGGCCCGTGCGTTGGAGCTGAAAAGCGTTTTTCAAGAATGCATGCCGGGGCGGCGCAAGATCGCGGTCAAGGTGGTGGACATCTTCGGCAACGACACGATGATGATTGTCGACGTGAGCGTGGGAAAGAACTGAGGGAGAGAGTAATGGCGAAGAAAATTGTGAAGACAACCGGCGAACATGCCTCGCCTTTCGAGCAGATCAAACGCACGAACGATGCTGGTATGGAATTTTGGTCAAGCCGCGACTTTGCCGGGGTCTTAGGCTACAGCGACTACCGAAATTTTGGGGGAGTTGTTGAGAAGGCCAAAATGGCCTGTTTCAACAGCGGACACCGTCTCGAGGACCATTTCGTTGACGTCACCGAAATGGTCACCATCGGTAGCGGTGCGGAACGACAAGTTAAAACCATCCTGCTGTCGCGTTACGCCTGTTATTTGGCTATCCAGAACGCCGATCCCAATAAGGAGATCGTGGCGCAGGGGCAAACCTACTTTGCGACTCAGACCCGGCGGCAGGAATTGGCGGACGAACGCATCGAGGACGATCGGCGGGTTCTGTTGCGTGAAGAGATGCGTCGCCACAACGTTCAGTTGGCCGATGCGGCCAAGGATGCGGGCGTCATCGAACCCATAGACTACGCCATCTTTCAAAATCATGGATATATGGGGCTTTATGGCGGCTTGAAGCAGGAAGATATCCACCGCCGGAAAGGCTTGAAAAAGAGCCAGAAGATTCTCGATCACATGGGCAGCACGGAACTGGCGGCGAACCTGTTTCGCGCAACCCAGGCAGAGGAGAAGCTGCGCCGGGACGAGGTGAAGGGGAAGGCCGCCGCGAACCGGACGCATCGTGAAGTCGGCGCAAAGGTGCGGCAAACCATCCAGGAATTGGGCGGCACGATGCCCGAAGAATTGCCGGCGGCAGAAAGTATCAAGAAGATCGAGACCAAACAGTGCAAGCAACTCGGCAAGGCCGAGAAGCCCGCAAAAAAGAAAGGCGAGTGACCGGACATGGCCCTGCATAAAGACTTTCCGCAATCCCCGCACGCGATTCTCGACCCAACCATCCGCTGGTTCCCCGCCGATGAGGCTTTGCGCGAGACCAGCATGGAGAAGCTCATGCCGCCGCTCGTGGCGGAGCTGCGCCGCAAGGTGAAGGGGTTCCGGGACGGAGGCTACGTGGGCGCGGCGGACACCAGCCGGAGCCTGCTCAATTGGTGGTTCAACACGCCGCATCTGTTGCCGAAGGCCGACGGCACCATGGCGGAGTTTCAATACTACTTCGCCCAGCGCGAGGCGCTGGAGACGATTGTCTACCTCTACGATGTGGCGGGGGTTAAGGACAAACATGACCTGATGCGCTTCGATGCCAGCGGCCTTGTATCCGGGAGCATGTTCGACGAGACCTGGCGGCGGTTCGTGGTGAAGATGGCGACAGGCAGTGGCAAGACCAAGGTCTTGAGCCTGGCGCTGGCGTGGAGTTTTTATCATAAACTCTACGAGGCCGAATCGGAACTGGCGCGCAACTTCCTGGTCAT
>JAUYSF010000121.1 GCA_030696435.1 Desulfoprunum sp.
GGATTTTTTTTTCAGTGGTGATCACACCGGGTGTATGACTGATGATGCGATCCACCCAAAGGAACGGTGGTCGGTGGGGGATGCGTGAGGTGACAGCCTCATCGGGTTGCATTATTAGAGTCCACCATTAATATCAAGAACTGCGCCGGTTATGTACGAGGCATTTCGCCCGGCGATAAAAAGTACAGCCTCTGCAACCTCTTCCGGTGTGCCGAATCTGCGCATGGGCACCATACTTTTATAGTTCTCAATCTGGTCCTTGCTCAGACCGTGGAGAAAATCCGTTTCAATGAATCCCGGAGAAATACAATTCACGGTGATTTTTCTTTTGGCTATCTCCTTGGCTAGAGATCTGGTCATGCCGATTTGTCCGGCCTTGGAAGCGGCGTAATTTGCTTGGCCTGCAAAACCGAGATGAGAAACCGGTGAGGTGATATTGATAATACGGCCGTATTTTTTTTTCATCATCAGTAGGACCGCCTGTTTGGCCATCAGAAAACTGCCCGTAAGATTGATATCCAGCACACTTTGCCAGTCACTGCTGTGCATCATGGCAACAAAGGCGTCTTTTCGCACTCCGGCGTTGTTGATGAGCACATCGATTGATGAAAATCGTTGTTCAATCTCTTCATAGAAGGCAACGACCTGTTCTTCTTTGGAGATGTCGCATTGGAAGAGGTGAAACGATTTTTGATAATCGTGGCATTCTTCCTTAAACTGTTCAGCTGCCTGTCGGTTATTGTGATAGATACCAACTACTGTTGCACCCTGCTTGAGAAATGCCAGGGTGATGGCGCGACCTATTCCCCTGGTGGCCCCGGTGACGATGACGATCTGATCGAGAAAACTCTGCATAGTGTTCATCCGTTGAGATTGCGTAGATATCCGTCCACGTCGTTTGAAACAATAACCCCGTAGTTAATAGCTCCAAGCCAGCCCGACATAATGATTCCTACTGAGCCGACATGGAACAGACCGCCAACTTCTTTGAAAATGGATCGGGAGATATCAAGCCCCTCAAATTTTGTGCCAAAGGAGGTGCCGCAGGTATGGAGAGTATAGTGATTGAAGGTGCGGGGAGTGGCGGCTTCCACCCAGTCAATCTTTTTTTGTATTCCGGGCAGATAGCGGTCAAGATCGATGAGTGTGCGGGCTATGAGGAGCTCTTTTTCCTGGTTATAATGCTCTTCGCTCAGTCTGGTCCAGTCTTCGAAGCGGCTGTTCATCGAGGCGACAATGGTGTATCGGTCATGCCCCGGTCGGGTCTTGGGGTAGTAGAGGGAAAATGTTTTGGATTTGGTATGTTGATCAAGGAGTTCCTGTGAGTCAAATTCAGGGGCAGTCGAGGTGAAGAGCAGGTCGCCGATATCAGGAATAGTCTCTTGTTCTTTGATCCCTATATAGACCTGACAGCTTGAATTATTAACGCGGATAGCTGCTGCCTTTTCGAGAAATTCTTCTGAAAAAGCTCTATGGTCGGTGAGATTGTCGATGGTGTTGGTAATCCCGCTATTTGAGACCACGGCCTTGGCCTCTATGGTCCTGCCATTGACTTCAACTCCTCTCACTCTGCCTTTTTCAACGATGATCCTCTCTACTTTTGATCGGGTGCAGATGGTCACCCCGTTTTTTTCGAGTTCATCAGACATCAGACCGATGAGTTTGTCGGTTCCACCTTCGAAGGTGAATACGCCGCGGTTCATAAAGTTTGAAAAAACAATGCCGTAGGTGATAGCCGGATCATCGAGTGTCGAGCCATTGGCATAGGTAATCGGTTCCATGAGTAGCCGGTGCACGTCGGAACGCCCCGGAAAAAATTGTTCAAACAACTCACGGGTGGTCATCGATTGATCATCATAAAAATTCATCGCTGCGACAGTCGCAAAGAATGTATCAATGGTTGCCTGGGGGATATGAAAATGATTGTGCAGTATGGATGTGAAATCCTGTCTGTCAAAAGTGGTTTCCAGGGAAAACTGAGGGTTGTCGAAGACGATTTTTTTGAGCTGCACGATGGAGTGCATGATAGCCTTGTTCCAGTATTTCTTGCAGGTTTTCACCATACCATAGGGAAAGCCGTGCAGAGAAACATCGAAGATATGTCCGCGACGTTTGAACCAGGTTGCCAGTCCTCCGAGCTTATGATGGTATTCAAGAAGGAGAACCTTGTGCCCGCAGTAGGCCAAGCGGTTGGCAGAGGTCATACCTCCGAGACCTGAGCCGATGACTATGACGTCATAGGAATCGGCTGCTTGAGAAAAGGGAACTGGCATAAATTCGTTTAAGTTGCAGAAAGAATGAGTGTTGAAAAGGGAATATCAGAATCTGGAGAGGATATGCTGGTTGACCATCGATACGCCACTCAGCATAGAACCGATAATTCCCATGAAGCCCTGGTCCGTCCCTGCCAGAAAGAGATTGGTGTAGCCGATATTACCGTCCTTGATTTTCTGGGGGCTTCCATAGATTGCGCCTTCTTTTTTAGCAGTGAAGCGCTCGATTGTCAACGGGGTGAAGGTGTCCTGGTAGACAATATCCGAGCCGAACTTCCCTATGATTTTCTCAAGGACATCTTTGGACCTTCCGGCTGTTTCGATTTTTTGGACCATATACCTTTCTCTGTCGGTTTCGAGGTTCTTCCATCCGGCATAATTGGCTAGATGGGTCGAGCGAACTTCGATGTATTCTTGTGTTTGCAGACCCTCAAAATTAAAGGGCAGGCAGATTACACCACTGCGAAAATCGACGAGATCAGACGGGGATTTGTAATGAAATTTCCGGCCGGAATTATAAAAGAGGATGGTCCGATCCGGCGGTAGGATGTGGCGTCGTTTGCCTGGAAGTTGGAAAATCGACTCGACAAAAGCCAGTCTGGCGGTTTTCTGATCAGGTTGTGGTTCCTGCAGGAGTGTCTGGGTTTCTGCAAGACCTGCGGTAGAAAGAAGGTTGTCGCATTCAATGACTTCGCCTGAGGACAAGACAACACCATGAACAATTTGATTCTTATGGAGAATCTCCTTCACCTCTACCCCTGTTCGAAGATTGCCGCCAAGAGAATGATAATGATTCAGTAGAAGATCAAGGAAATCTTTGATCGTTCCCCCCGGCCTGAACATGCCTTCCTGAAAAATAGCCCTGAACATGATGGCGAATTGTGACAGATCCATGTCGTCTTCGATGCTTGAGCCGTAATACATCAACGGACAGAGAAGCATATCTATCAGCAGTTGGTCGGGAAGGAGATTGTGGAGAAATTGTCTTGCTGAACAAAAAATGGTGGTCTTGAAAGGATTATAATCCTCGAGAAAGGTGACAAGTTTGGCAAAACCATCGGTAGAATGAGGGAATTTACCAACAATCTCATCTCGTATTTGCTCAAAATTATTCGAAAAAACGAGAGATTCACAGTCTTGAAACAGGATTTCACTCTGCAGTTGTTGGTGAAAATCGAGACGATCACGGCTGAGCTTGAGTTGTCTCAGCAGGCGGTTGAGCGGTGCCTTTTTATTGCCAGGCTCGGCATAATTGGTAATGGCATGCAAGCCGGTCTCAAAAAGCCGGTTGTTTCTGTAATAATAAGAGTTGAGCCCGCCAATGCGAGAATGTTTTTCCAGGATCAGGACGCCGGGGGCAAATCTGGCAAATCGGATGGCGGCGGCAAGTCCTGAGAGCCCGCCGCCAATAATGAGAAGAGGGACTTTCACACCTCAGGCGTTTTTCAGAAGGGGTTCCAGGTAGTTTACACAGCTGTTGAGGGATGCCAAATGAGGGTAGTCTTCTTCAGGGATCTGCAATTGATGACGCTTGCGGAGTTCCATAACGATATCGAGAAAATCCATGGAGTCGAGATCGAGCTGATCCCGCAGCGGTTGATCGGGCTGCAGTGTAGCAAAATCGGCTTCTTCGTCGATATCTTCAATAATCTCCAGGATAAGAGCTTTTATTTCTTCTCGCGTCATGTGTGTCTCCAGGTAGAACGTGTAGAGTGACTCAATATATTAGATGGGTATGATCATGTATGCTGTTGCTAGCTGTACCCGTTACAAAACAAAGTCCTTTCTATAACATAACCGGCAGATCTTTTTCATGGGTTTTTTCAAGGTTTCTTTTCAGCGATACCTGTCATTGGTCATATTTCTTAACAATAACGACTGAATTGATTCCTACCATGCCAAAGGAATTATTCAAAATAACTGAGATTGATTCGGCCTCAACAGGTGTGTTGAGAACGAGATTGTCAAGCTTGCACTCGGGGTCGAGATTATGCACATTAATGGTCGGATGGACAAGATTATCGCTAAAAGCCGGAAGGTTGCCGGCAAGTTCCAGTACTCCGGCGGCTCCCATAGCATGGCCTATAATACTTTTCGTATTATTGACGTAGGTGGTGGTGGAATCACTGAACACCTCCCTGATTGCCTTGCATTCCTCAATGTCCCCTTGTTTGGTCCCCGTGGCATGGGTGTTGATCAGATCAACATCAGTTGGTTGTATGTTGGCCCGCTTGAGAGCCAGATGCATGCATTCGGCCTGGCGCACACCGTAGGGCAGAACAAAGTCACGGGCGTCGGAATTCATCGCGTAACCGACAATTTCGCCATAAATCCTGGCGTTACGGGCCAGTGCCTTATCCAGATATTCAATAACATAGACGCAGGCACCTTCCGAGACCACAATGCCGTTACGTGAGAGATCGAAAGGTCTGCAGGCCGTACGGGGATCATCAGCCTCTGCCAGGGCGCCCTGGGCTTTGAAGCTTGCAAAGATACCGAAGGAACCAGTCGACTCGGAGATGCCGCCGGCAAGTGCCATTTCCACCTCTCCAAGTCTGAGCATCTGCACGGCCTGGATGAGAGAGGCGTTGCCCGCGGCACATGCCGCGCCGATAGTATAATGAGGACCGGTTATGCCAAGACTCATAGTAATTTCACCCGCCGGATTGTTGAGTACCGTGCGAGGATTGTGGTGGTGAGTCCAATAGTTTACATCATAGTTGTATTTGCTGATATTGTAGATCTCATTCTCGGTTTCGACCGTGCCATGTTCTGTGAGGCCGATATATACCCCGATCAATGAGGGATCATAGCTATTTGAAGCAAGGCCGGCATCGGCCAGGGCCTCGTGGGCGCAATAGACCCCCAGGCAACCCGCTCTGGTGCCGCGGTTGTTATCTTTCTTTTTTCGGTATTTGGTTTCAGGAAAAGTACAGATTCCAGCCGGGGCCTTGCCAAAGTAGCGAAGTTCAATTTCCTGTATGCCGCTGACACCATGAAGAAGATTATGGCGGAAATCAGAAAGATTATCGGCATTGGGCGCGGCGAGTCCTACACCTGTAATGACTATTCTGCGAGAATGGTTATCCATGGGTCTTAAAAAACACAGTGAGTGTGTGATTGAGAGCACGAAGCTCTTGCGTCTTTA
>JAUYSF010000123.1 GCA_030696435.1 Desulfoprunum sp.
CGGAGGGTCCCGAACAGTCTTCTGGCCCCGGCAAGAAGTGTATTGACCCGCTCAACAGTATAGACCCGCTCACAGAGCCGGGAGAGAATCGCTGCCTGATAGCCGGAACCGGTCCCTATCTCCAAGACTTTTTCATGCCCCTGCAACCGCAGGACCTGGGTCATATAGGCAACGATATAGGGTTGAGAGATGGTCTGGCCGGCTGCAATCGGCAGAGGATGATCACCGTAAGCTCGGGCCTGCATGGCGTCATCGACAAAGAGATGCCGCGGCACCTCAGCCATGGCGGCAAGGATTCGCTGATCAGTGATATCCCGGGAGAGGAGCTGCTCCTGCACCATGCGCTCACGGACTGTTACAAAGCGATCAATCACTTTTCTTTCTCTTGCCAGGAAAAATCCTTGGCCCAGTCGGTATCATCGTCATCATGGGCATCATATGTACAGTCCGTGACCCGGTCATCCTTCAGGGTTACAACAACCCTGCCAACTCCCGGGGTGCCAAAATATTTTCCAACTACCGGTGCTTTTTCGAGAGTTGTGGTCGTTTTCTCTCTATACAGCCATTTTTCCACACCTTTGGCGACGGTTTGCTGGTCATCGGGTTCACCAAGGAAACTCAGCACATCATCCCTGGTGGACTGACCGACCTTGACAAGGGCGGCATCCGAGGCCAGGTTCCGGACGGGGTGGCTGTAACAACCGGATAAAATGAGGACTGCCGCCGTGAAGACCATGCAACAGCGAAACATTGGAGACATATCTTCCTCCTGTGAATTGAGTCTGATGAGACCATAAAGACTTTTTGCTCTATATCCTGTAGGTTGTCATTTTTCAATGTTAATGTATACAAGCCGTGTCACAAGGCAGGAGAATGTTCCAGTGTGATAAAGGTTTTTTTCTATTACTCCCGGCAGCTTCTCCGGCCTTGCCGGACAAACCTCAGCTTCGGACTGCTCGTTCCAGGATCTTATAATTCCGCTCAACCATAACCAGAGGATCAACAACCAGACCGGCCTGGATCATAGCATTGTCGTATATCTGCTTCGCGACATCAGCAGCGAACTCGGCATCCGTCTCCTGCAACTCGGCCAGCCTGATGATAAGCGGGTTTTTGAGGTTGATTTCCAGATTCTTTTTGCTGCTCTCAACCCCCATCCCTTTTTCCATCCTGCTGGCGGCCAAGACCCTCTGCATCGTAGAGGTCATATAGCTATCCGGATTGACAATCATGGCAGGCGAATCAACAAGCCGTTTTGATTCAATGACTTCCTGAACACTGCCCTCAAGGGTTTTCTTCAGCCAGGATAATAAGGATTCCTTGAGCCCGGCAGCAAGCGAGTCGCTACCCTCTTCTGCTGACTGCTTTTTCTCCTCTTCGGTCTCAGGAATCGCCAGATCGGCCCGGTCGGCGGAAACCAGTTTCTTGCCCTCAAACTCACCAAGGTGACTCAGGACGAAATCATCTATCGGCTCCATGGTATAGATGATCTCAATATCCTTCTTGCGGAACATCTCAATATAGGGACCCGCCTCAATCGCGGCCCTGGTGGGTCCATTAATATAATAGATCTCTCCCTGATCCGGGCTCATACGCAGGAGATAGTCGGCCAGCCCCACCGGTTTTCCAATCTCGGATTTGGAGGATTCGAATCGCACCAATTTGCCCAGTTCCTTCTGGAACTCATAGTCGGAGGTAACCCCCTCCTTGAGATAGATACCGAAAGTCTTCCAGAATTTCAGATAGGCCTCGGGATCCTTGGTCGCTTCGTCATCGATAAACTTGAGAAACCGCTTGGTGATGACCCGACGCAGTTTGCCCACCAGGGCATTGTCCTGCAAGGATTGCCGGGAGATGTTCAAGGGCAGATCTTCACTGTCGATAACACAATTCAGAAATCTGAGCCAGTCCGGCAGAATATTCTCCGAGTGCTGATCAATAAGGATCCGTTGGCAATACAGATTGACCCCGGGTTCCACCCTGCCGAAACCAAGAATCTCAAAATTATCCTTGGGTACAAAGAGCAGGGCATTGATGGCCAGGGGCGCATCGGCTGCAAAATGAAGACGATACATCGGCTCGTCGTGGGCACTGCCGACGAATTTATAAAAATCGGTGTATTCCTGGTCACTGATCTCATTTTTGTTGCGGGTCCACAGGGCCTGCACGGTATTGACGGTCTCGCCCTCGAGTTTGATCGGAAAGGAGACAAAGGCCGAATACTGTTTGATGATCGATTCGACCTTCCACTTGGTGGCATAATCCTGGGCATCCTCTTTGAGCTCAATGATGACGCGGGTGCCCCGGTGCAGCCCCGGCATCTCGGTGATGGTAAAGGAACCCGAGCCATCGGAGGCCCACTCATGGCCTTCGCTGCCTTCCCAGGAACGGCTCTGGACAAGAACCCTGTTACCGGCCATGAAGGCTGCGTAAAAGCCGACGCCGAACTGGCCGATCAGATTGACATCTTTTTTTGCCGCCTCGGCGAGTTCGGCCAGGAAGGTATTCGATCCTGAATGGGCTATGGTGCCGAGATTGGCCTCAAGCTCATGCCGGGTCATGCCGATACCGGTATCGGTGATGGTGAGCGTGTGATTCTTCTCATCCAGGTTGATATTGATCTCAAGCGGGACATGGGCATCAAAGATATCGGTGGCCGTGAGGCTTTCATGCCTGAACTTTTCCAGGGCGTCAGCGGCATTGGAGATCAGTTCGCGGATAAAGACATCCCGTTCCGTGTAGAGGGAATGTATCACGATATCGAGAAGTTTCTTGGTTTCAGCCTGAAATTCATGGGTCGTAGTTTTAGTGGTCATAGTGTATACCTTTTGCTCATTTGTCTGAAAAAGAAAGCGGCTGAGGAACAGCCTTTCCATTGATTTTTCCCTGAAAGTCGGCGAAAATGTTAAGCATATATGGGTGCATGTCAAGACATTCGTACCACATCAGGTCCCCATCATCTGGAGTGAGGAAAAATAGATGAGAATTATTGCCTTTGGTGACATTCATATGGCGTCCCAGGCGTGTGGCGATATCCCCGGCATCCGGGAGGCCGATCTGATCATCATCACCGGCGATCTGACGAATTTCGGCTCAAAGGTCGAGGCGAAACAGGTCCTCGAAGAGATCATGACCTATAATCCCCATGTTCTGGCCCAAATCGGCAACCTTGATCCTTTCGAGATCAACGACTATCTCGAACAACTCGATATTAACCTGCACGGCCAAAGCCGTCTCGTCCAGGGCAGGCTCTGTATTGTTGGAGTCGGTGGCTCAAACCCCACACCCTTCCGAACCCCAAGCGAGTTTTCCGAAGATGAACTGATGACGATAGCCACCAGGGCCTACCTCCAAGGTCTTGAATATATCTCACTTGCCGAACCGGTGTTCGGCCATAAGATCCCAATCCTGCTCGTCTCCCATACACCGCCGGCGAATACCCTCCTTGACCGGCTACTCCACGGAAAGCATGTCGGCTCAACCGCCATCCGCAGACTCATTGAAACCCACCAGCCCGATCTCTGTATCACCGGTCACATCCATGAGGCCAAAGGTGAAGATAGAATAGGCAGAACCACGATAATCAACCCCGGCATGCTGCGTAAAGGCGGCTGGATCGACATCCATCTCTCACAATCAACCCTCCACGCGGTCTTGCAATGACAGAACAGCTTGATACCCTCATTATCGGCGGCGGCCTCTCGGGCCTCACAGTTGCCCATAAACTCAGAACCCACAGCCCGGGCCACCGCTATCTTGTGCTGGAAAAATCTGCCAGTACCGGTGGGGTGATCCGCTCCCACCGGGAGAATGGCTACGTTTCCGAGATCGGCCCACACGGCTTTCTCGATAACTGCCCCCAAAGCCTTCAGCTTCTCCTGGAAACCGGCCTTGACCGGGAATGCATCAAGGCTCCGCTACTGCACTTTGTCCGCTATGTCTGTCTGAACGGCCGGCTCTGCTGCATCCCGCAGACCCCGAAAAAGATCCTCATGGCCCCGCTCATTCCCTGGCAGGACAAGTTCCGGATCTTGGCCGAGCTCTGGAAAAAACCGATCCAGGGTGAGCCGACCGTGGCTAAATGGGTGGCCCACCGTTTCGGTCCAGCCCTGTTGCCCTTCGCGGATGCGGTCTTCACCGGCACCTACGCCGGTGACTATAACGAACTCACCATCGACAGCGTCATGCCGGGGGTCCGGGCCCTGGAAAAAGAATACGGCTCGGTCATCCGTGGGCTTATTGCCAAGATGTGGCAGGCCAAAAAAGCAGGTAAGGCCGGGAAAAAACTGACTATGCCTGCCATGACCAGTTTCCCTAAAGGCATGTGCCGTCTGCCCGAGAGATTGAGTGAGGAGCTCAAGCCCGGTGTTGATCTGCTGCTCAACTGCGGGGTCCGAGCCATTGCCCGTTGCGAATCCGGTTGGCAGGTGACCTCGGAAAAAGGGATTCATACTGCGAGAAACCTCGTCCTGGCCCTGCCGGTCAATGCGGCCCTCAACCTCCTGCAGGATATCGGCCCCGCCAAACCCTTGCCGGCAGTGCCAGAAGCCTGGATCGCCACGGTGGTTTTCGGCTTTGCCAACGGGGGGGCATTGCCCCCTGGTTTTGGCTATCTAACCCCGGAACAGGAAGGTCGTTTCACCCTCGGCACGCTCTTTTCCTCCAACATGTTCCCCGGCAGGGCTCCCGAGGGTCATATCGTCTTTGAAACCCTGATCGGCGGCCGGCGCCACCCGGAACGGCTCGAACTTG
>JAUYSF010000134.1 GCA_030696435.1 Desulfoprunum sp.
AACAGCATAAGAATGAGAAGCTCGACAGCGCCGGCCTGTTTCCCGGCCAGAACCTGCCTGAAGAACTGACACCCGCCGAATTGCAAGCGTTACTGGGCTTGCAATTCGGGGGAAAAGGCAAACTCGTCGAATACGAACCCGACCCGGCCCTCAAGGACACCGAAAATATCCCTCTCAAGGAAGACATTGTCAGTTACTTCCTGCGCGAAGTGCGGCCCTATGTAGCCGATGCCTGGATCGACCGGGCAACGCTCGATGAACAGGATGGTGGCATCGGCAAGGTTGGCTGCGAGATCAACTTCAACCGGGTATTTTTCCAATACCAGCCGCCCCGCCCGCTTGCCGAGATCGACAAGGAGCTTGCCGCGGTCGAGCAGCGGATCATGGAGTTGCTGCGGGAGGTGACGGAATGAACCTGATTTCCGATATCCGCGAACTGATCCTTGCTGCCCGTCGGGCGGCAGTCCATTCCATTGATTTGCTTCAGGTGCTGACCAACTTCGAAATCGGCCGCCGCATTATCGAGCATGAACAGCAGGGTGCGGAACGGGCCGAATACGGCAAAGCGCTTCTCAAAGAGCTGGCTGCCGACCTCACGATGGAATTCGGACGGGGGTTTTCCCATCGTAATCTTGATTACATGCGGAAATTCTATTTGGCCTACAAGGAGAGAGCCCCACAGATTTCGCAGATGGCGTCTGCGAAATTACCGATGGCTGGAAAATCCCAGACGGCATCTGGGAAATTGGCGGATGACCGAAAAGGCCGGACACCGTTTGGCGAATCTTCCAAGACAGAGCTTCTGCTTGTTGCGGGCAAAGTTGACCGGCCATTCTCCTTGAGCTGGTCGCAATATGTGTTTTTGGTTTCGATTAATGATCCCGATGAGCGCCGGTTCTACGAAATTGAAGCATCGGTTAATGGCTGGACATTGCCGGAACTCAAACGCCAGTTCAACACCGGCCTCTATGAACGCCTGGCCCTCAGCCGGGACAAAGACGGTATCCGCAAACTGGCGGCGGAAGGGCAGATTATCACCCGTCCCGAAGACCTGCTGAAAGATCCCTATGTCCTGGAATTCCTTGGGTTGGACGAGAAGGCAAAATACTCTGAATCCGACCTCGAATCCGCCATCATCGATAAGCTCGAACACTTCCTCCTCGAACTCGGCAAGGGCTTTCTCTTCGAGGCCCGGCAAAAGCGCTTCACCTTCGACGAGGAGCATTTCTTCGTCGATCTGGTCTTCTATAACCGACTGTTGCGCTGCTATGTGCTGATCGATCTGAAGATCGGCAAACTCAGCCACGGCGACCTCGGCCAGATGCAGATGTATGTCAACTATTTTGACCGCTTCGTCAAGCTGGAGGAAGAGTACCCGACCGTCGGGATCGTGCTCTGCAAGAAGAAACACGACGCCCTGGTGGAAATCACCCTGCCCCAGGATGCCAACATCCACGCCCGTGAATACCAGCTCTATCTGCCGGACAAAGAGTTGCTACGCCGGAAGCTGGAGGAGTGGGGCGAAGAGGTTGATGGAGTGGGGGAGGTGGGGAATGAATGATCTAACAACGATTGCTTATTGCCAGTTCAAAGCAACTAATCTTGAATGGATTCGATGTATACCAAAGCATTGGGAGATAGTTCGAATAAAGCATGGTTTTCAGACAATAGGCAGTGGAACAACCCCGTCCTCCAATCACGACGAGTTTTACGATGGCGATGTGCCATGGGTAAATACATCTGAGCTTAGAGAAAACGTTGTGATCTTTACCGAAAAAATGGTCACTAGCGAAGCCCTTCGAGAATTTTCAGCGCTCAAGCTCTACCCAAAAGGCTCAGTGCTGTTTGCAATGTATGGTGCAACCATCGGACGAGTAGCAATTTTAGGGATAGCTGCCACTGTTAATCAAGCTGTTTGTGTATTAGCTGATCCAGAACGATTCTCAGGGCGTTACGTCTTTTATGGTTTCCAGGCTACTCGATCAGTATTGGAAGCAATCGCAACTGGAGGCGGGCAACCAAATCTGAACGCCGAAAAAGTGCGAGAATATAAACTGCCTTGCCCGCCGATTGAGGAACAGATTGCCATCGCCGACTACCTCGACCGGGAAACCGCGCGCATCGACGCGCTGGTGGCGGAAAAGCAACGGATGCTGGCCCTGCTGGAAGAAAAGCGCGCCGCCCTCATCAGCCGTGCCGTCACCCGTGGACTCAATCCCAACGCCCCCCTCAAACCCTCCGGCCTCGACTGGCTGGGGGATATTCCGGCACATTGGGAGACTCCACCAATTTACGCACGTTTTGAAGTTCAACTTGGGAAAATGTTGGATGAGAAAAAAATCAAGGGGACTCATCTTGTTCCATACTTAAGAAACGTTGATGTGCAATGGGGCGCAATAAACGTATCAAGCCTCCCGGAAATGGATTTTGATGATGATAGCCGCATCAGATATTCCTTGAAAACAGGCGATATTTTGGTATGCGAGGGAGGCGAGATTGGCCGGACCGCAATTTGGGGCGGTGGCCTCAATGAGTGTTATTACCAAAAAGCGCTACACCGCTTGCGTTCCTTGAGGGGGGCAGATGATGCTTCTTTTTTTGTCTTTGTGATGCGTTGTCTTGTAGATCGTAGTGTATTTTCGTCACAGGCAACTGCAGCCACGATTCAGCATCTCCCTGCCGAAAAGCTGCGAAACGTCAGATATCCATCACCGCCTTTTCTTGAACAAAGAGCTATTACCTCCTTTCTAAATCACGAAACAGCCCGAATCGACGCTATCCGGGTAGAAATATATACATCCATCAGATTACTCAAAGAACGCCGCGCCGCCCTGATCACTGCCGCCGTCACTGGTCAGATTTCACCCGAGGAGATGACCGCATGAAACAGACCAGCGAAGCCGCCTTTGAAACTGCCATCGAGGCTGTATTGCTGGCCGATGGATATCATCAACTCCCGCCCACCGACTTCGACCGCGAGCGGGCGATCTTTCCCGAAGGAGCGCTGGAATTCATTCGCGTAACGCAAACCAAAACCTGGGACAAACTATACACCCTGCACGGCGAACAGACCGGCGAGCGGGTCTTGGAGGCCCTGTGCAAGTGGCTGGATACCCACGGGGTGCTGACAACCCTGCGCCATGGCTTCAAGTGCTTCGGCAAGACCCTGCGTATCGCCTTTTTTCGCCCGGCCCATGGTCTTAATCCCGAGCTTGAGGCCCGCTATCGTGCCAATCGGCTGGGGTTGACCCGGCAACTGCGTTTCAGCACCAAGAACGAGAAATCACTGGATGTGGTGCTGTCGGTCAACGGCGTGCCGGTCGTAACGCTGGAACTGAAAAATCCGCTTTCCGGCCAGACCACGGCCAATGCGATCCATCAGTATCGCCATGACCGCGATCCACGCGAACTGATCTTCCAGTTCACCAGGCGAACGCTGGTCCATTTTGCGGTGGACACGGAAGTGGTACAGATGACCACCCGTCTGGCCGGTACGGGGACCCATTTTCTGCCCTTTAACCGGGGCAGTCAGGGCGGGGCTGGCAATGAACCGGACATGGCGGGTCGCAACTACAAAACAGCCTATCTGTGGGAAGAGGTGTTGCAACGTGACAGCCTACTCGACCTGCTGGCGCGGTTTCTCCATCTGGACGTGCAGGAAAAGATTGCCGAAGACGGCAAGAAGGTGCGCAAGGAAAGCATGATCTTTCCACGCTATCACCAGCTGCAGGCGGTGCGGCAGATGGTGGCGGCTGCCGGTGTCGAAGGTGTGGGGCATAACTACCTGGTCGAACATTCAGCCGGGAGCGGCAAGAGCAACACCATCGCCTGGCTGGCGCACCGGCTCTCGTCGCTGCACAACGACAAAGACGAGCGGATCTTCGACAGCGTGGTGGTGATCACCGACCGGGTGGTGCTGGACCGGCAGTTGCAGAATACGATCTACCAGTTCGACCACCGCCAGGGCGTTGTGCAGAAGATCGAAGAGGACTCGCGCCAGTTGGCCGAGGCGTTGGAATCCGGCGTGCCGATTATCATCACCACCTTGCAGAAGTTTCCATTTGTTGCCGGCCAGTTGATGAAACTCTCCGAGGAGCGCGGTGGTCCCTCTCGGGCGTCCTGCCCTCCGGGACATAAGCCCATCCCTGGGCAAAAATGCAGTTCCAGCCATCTGCCGACCCGCAAATACGCGGTGATTATCGATGAGGCCCACAGTTCGCAGTCGGGCGAAACCGCCACCGAGCTGAAAGGTGTGCTGGGAGGCGCCGAGCTGCGCAGGAAAGCCCAGGAGATGGCCGAGGAAGAAGGCGAGATTGAGCTGGAACGGCTGTTTCGGGCCATGGCCAAGCGCGGTCATCAACCGAACATGAGTTTCTTCGCCTTCACCGCCACGCCCAAACACAAGACCCTGGCCATCTTTGGCCGCGACGGCGAACCCTTTCACCGCTACACTATGCGGCAGGCCATCGAAGAGGGGTTCATCGAGGACGTGCTGGCCAATTATGTGACCTACAAGACCTATTACAAACTCATCAAGAAAGCTGAAGACGATCCCAACGTCGAGCGCAAGAAGGCGGCTCGGGCACTGGCTCGTTTCCTGCGGCTGCATCCACACAACATCGGGCAAAAGACCGAGGTAATGGTCGAGCATTTCCAGCAGCACACCCGGCACAAGATCGGCGGCCATGCCAAGGCCATGGTGGTGACCGGCTCGCGCTTGGAGGCGGTGCGCTACAAGCAGGAGTTTGACCGCTACATAGGCGAGAAGGGCTATCCCATCAAGAGCCTGGTGGCGTTTTCCGGTACGGTCGAAGACGATAAACTGCCCGAGAAGACCTACACCGAAGTGGCAATGAATGGCGGGGTCAAAGAGAAGGAGTTGCCCGATACCTTCGCCAAACCGGACTACCGCCTGTTGCTGGTGGCCGAGAAATACCAGACCGGTTTTGATCAGCCGCTGTTGCATACCATGTATGTCGATAAGCGTTTGGCGGGTATTCAGGCAGTGCAGACACTGTCGCGCCTGAACCGGACGCACCCGCTGAAGGACGATACCTTTGTGCTGGATTTCGTCAACGACCCGGCCGAGATTCAGGAGGCCTTCCGCCAGTATTATGAAGGCTCGGTGATGGGCGAGCAGGTTGATCCAGATAGGTTGTACGCGGTCAAGGCGGAACTCGATGCCTCGGGTATGTACCTGCAATCCGAGGTGAACGATTTCACTGCCGTCTTCTTTGCCCCCAAACGCCGCCAGAGTCCTGCCGATCATAAAAACATGAATGCGATCCTTGATCAGGCGGTGGCGCGGTTTGAGCAGTTGCAAAACTCCGAAGAGGAGGAGGCCGAGCTGTGGCGCGGCAAAACGCAGGCCTTCCGCAATCTGTACAGTTTTTTGAGCCAGGTGATTCCGTATCAGGACAGTGATCTGGAGAAGTTGTTCACCTACCTGCGACATCTGGCCTTAAAGTTGCCAAAACGTAAGAGCGGGCCGGGCTATCAATTTGATGAAGAGGTAGAACTCGATTACTATCGTTTGCAGAAGATCAGTGAAGGTTCCATCAGCCTGAATGAAGGATACGCCAAGTCGCTCGATGGACCGCGCGAGGTAGGGACAGGCGAAGTTCGTGAAGAGTACGTTACCCTTTCGCGCCTGATCGATATCATCAATGAGCGCTTTGGCAGCGAAATGAATGAGGCGGATCAGCTTTTTTTCGATCAGATCGCCGAAGCGGCAAGTCAAAACGAATCGCTGCAAAAAGCAGCAGGAGTGAATTCTCTCGATAAATTTCAGCTTGTGTTCCGGCAGGTTCTGGAATCGTTGTTTATTGAGCGTATGGATCTTAATGAAGGGCTGTTTACCGACTATATGAGTAAACCAGATATGCAGGAGCTTGTGTCCAAGTGGCTGGGAACGCAGGTATATGAGCGGTTGGTTGGGGGCGAAAATACCGCCGAACAGTTCATCGAGGAGGCGGTGCAGCCATGACGGGTAAAAAGTCAACGGATCTCAGCCCAGTGGCTACGGGCCAGTTTCTGGTCTACGAGGCCGAGGATGGCCGCATCAAGATTGATGTGCGGCTTGAGAATGAGATGGTTTGGCTAACCCAGCGGTTGATGGCGGAGCTGTTCCAGAAGGATGTGCGCACAATCAACGAGCATATCCAGAATGTCTATGAGGAACGCGAACTGGAACCGGAGGCAACTATCCGGAAATTCCGGAGAGTTCAAAAAGAGGGAACACGTGACGTGGCCCGCATGGTTGATTTTTTCAACCTCGACATGATGAGGCGGGCTGGAAAAAATCAGATATCAAAGACAATACGACCGACCAAACGGCTATTCCCGCCCTCAAGTGCATTATCTGAAAAAATAGGTACATAAAAGGCCTCCCAGCAAAACGCAAACAGGGCATGGCGGGCATCCTGCTATTATTCAGGATGCCCGCCATGCCCTGCGAAGGCCGGTCATTTCTACTGGAGGAACACTCACGGGAGTTCCTCCTTCCTCTTTAGGCCTTCTCTATCAGCAGTGTCTCCTCTTCAGTCTCCAGTCCGATTTCCTGCTCTGCCCGTTGCTTGGCGTGGTCGGTGGCGATGAACATATACATGGCCGGGACCACGAAGAGGGTGAAGAGGGTGCCGATCGAAATACCGGTGGTGATCACCAGGCCCATGTTGTAGCGGCCGGCGGCCCCGGCCCCGGTGGCCATAACCAGAGGCATGACGCCGAGGACCATGGCGGCAGTGGTCATCAGGATTGGTCGC
>JAUYSF010000169.1 GCA_030696435.1 Desulfoprunum sp.
CCAGGAACAAGATCCTATACAAGCTTGGACAGCTTGCTCGACTCTGATAAACCCGAGCTCCTGGTGATTACCTCGCCGAACAATACCCATTTTCCTCTTACCCGGCAGGCCCTTCTGGCAGGGTGTAACGTTCTCGTTGAAAAACCTTTGTCCATTACGGCGGCAGAAGCACATGAGCTTTCCCGTCTGGCAAAAGAGCGTGGTCTTGTTTTGTGTGTATTTCATAATCGTCGGTGGGATAATGACTTTCTTACCTTAAAGTCGGTAATCGACTCCGGTAGCCTGGGGAGAATTGTTCAATTTGAGTCCCGGATCGACCGCTGGAATCCGGGAATTCGGGCTAAAACCTGGAAGGAATCAGGCGAAGAAGGTTCCCAGATTATCGATGACCTTGGCAGCCATTTGATCGACCAGGTACTTGTCCAGTTTGGCAAACCCAAGGCCATAGATGCCTGGTTTGGTGTCCAGCGTGAGAATAGCCGTAGTCAGGACAGTTTTTCCCTGCGGATGGAGTACGACACCATGGTCGCCGAGCTCAAAGCCGGCATGCTGTGGCGCCAGAATATGCCTCGTTTCGCCGTAACTGGAACCAGAGGGACTGCCTTAATGCAGGGGAATGATCCTCAGGAAACCCGCCTCAAGGAAGTAGCAGCAATGACTGTGGGCGCAGGCAGAATCGGAGATATCGGTCTCCCCGCAGCAGATCAAACTGCCAGCCTGCACGATGAGCAGGGATTACGCCCCCTCGCAATTGCGTCAGGGACCTATCTGGCTTTTTATCCAGCCCTGGCTGCCAGTATTCGTGGTAAAGGGCTGGTTCCAGTTTCTGCGGACGAAGCGGCTGTAGTTATAGAGATTATTGATGCCGCCCGAAAAAGTCATGCAGAAGGGCGCCATATCTTGCTTGACTGACCAAAACTGGTTCAATCGGTTTTGCACGCAATACCGCGATACGAGAGAAAGCGGATCTTTCGTACGATGCATTACCTCCTTGGTAGCAGTCATTTTTTTCTCATTCCAGGTGATTTCAGACAAGCCTGCGGAAGGACGAGGCCTTGATCACCGCAACCACCTCCGCGCCCTCCTCGATACCTAGTTCACGCACTGATTCCGGGACGATCTGAGCCACCAGGCGATTGCCACCGCAGAAAAGCTCCACTCCCACCCGGTTGTTGACCCCGAAAAGGCCGGTGACCCGGCAGGCCAGGAGATTGCGGGCACTCGTTGCCTCAGGGTGACGTTTGAAGAGCATGATATCCCTGGCATCGAGTTCAAAAAGATTTTCGTCGTTCTCACCCTGTTCGCTCAGGATCAATTCGCTTTCGCCCCAGCGATATCCCCAAAGATCGCCTGCCAACCGGGGTCTGCCAAGGTTCAGCATATTGGCGTACCCGCCTCCTCCCAAAGCCATGCTGCTGCGCGCCAGCTCCTCGGTGGCCATTCTGCCCTGCAGCGCCCCTTCCCGGAACACCAGGACCTCGTCGGTCATCAGCCGCATCTCCCTGAGAGAATGACTGATGAACAGCAGGGGGATGTCAAATTCGCCGAAGACCTTTTTCAGATAGGGGATGATCTGGTATTTCAGCTCTTCGTCGAGGCCGGTCAGGGGTTCGTCCAGCAGGATGAGCCGGGGACAGGCCAGGACGGTGCGGCCAAGGGCCACCCGCTGCCGCTCGCCGCCCGAGAGCCTGGCCACACCGCGATGGAGCAGATGGCCGAGATTAAGGACATCGATCAGGGCCTCCGGTGCAATCCGGCGCTCGGCAACGGCAGTCCGCCGCCAGCCGTAGAGTAGATTGCGCTGCACATCCATATGCGGAAAGAGGTGGGAATGCTGGAAGACCACCCCGACCCGCCGTTGTTCAGCGGGGATATTGATGCCGGCATCGGCATCAAAGAGGGTCTGTCCGGCCAGTCGAATTGTCCCCCGATCCGGGCTGAGGAGCCCTGCCAGCATGTGCATCAGGGTCGATTTACCGCTGCCGGAAGGGCCAAAGACCCCACAGCGCCTGGCGGAAAGGCTAAATGCGGAGGAAAAATGAAAACTCCCGTGCTGTTTTTCTATTGCGACTTCAAGATCCACTGGTTCACCTCTTGCGGAAGGTCCGGGTGGCCGCCTCGCTCAGCAGCAGGACGGTAAAAGACAGGACGATCGAGACCAGGCAGAGCTTGAGGGCCATCGAGTCCCCGCCGGGGGTGTTGGTATATTCGTAGATGGCCAGAGGTATCGTCTGGGTTACTCCGGGGATATTGCCGGCCAGGATGATCGTCGCCCCGAATTCACCGAGACTGCGGGCAAACATCAGGGTCATACCGGCCAGGACCGCCCGCCCGGACAGCGGCAGGGTAATGGTCAACAGGGTATCCCACCAGCCTGCCCCCAGGGTTCGCGCCGCCTGCAAACAGTGCCGATCAATCCCCTCCATGCCGATACGCATAGCCCTGACCAACAGCGGAAATCCGACCACCGCCGAGGCGATCACCGCCCCCGACAGGGTAAAGATGATGCGGATATCGAAATGCTGCAGCAGAGGTCCGAGAGAGCCTGATTGGCCAAAGAGCAGGAGCAGCAGATAACCCACCACCACCGGCGGCAGAACGAGGGGCAGGTTGACCAGCCCCTCGATCAGGGCCTTGCCGGGCAGCCGGGAAAAGACCAGCAGATACGCTACGGCAAAACCCAGGGGTGTGGCTATCAGAGTGGCGGCGCAGGCCACCTTGATCGACAGCCAGATCGCCTGCGCATCCTGGGGAGAAAGAATCGCTATTGTTTCCATACTCGTAATTCTTCAAATTATTGTAACAATTCAGTCCGCCGGCATTGGCTCTATCGGTATCGAAATCGCTATCGGTATCGCTATCGTTATCGATCCCGATAGCGATACCGATTTGGATTATTCGTCGAAATGGGTGGCCGAATAGTTACTTAATTATATCGACATTTTGCCACACCTACTCCGCAGTCTCAAAACCGTATTTCTGCAAGATCACCTGGGCCTCGGGACCGGCCAGATAGGTGTAAAAGACCTTGATCTCCTCCCTTACCGCCCCGGTCGTGGTCAGAACCGAGGGATAGACAATGCGGTCGTACAGGTTGTTCGGGACCACCAGCAGGATTTGGGCATGCTCAGCCAGCAAGGCATCGGTCTTGTAAACAAAGGCCCCGTCCACCTCACCTCGGTCAGCGTAGAGCAGGGCCTGACGGACATCCTGGGCCATCACCAGTTTTTTTTCTTTGCCAAGAGCCTCATAGACTCCGGCGGCCCGCATGGCCTGCTCGGCATACTGTCCGGCCGGGACACTGGCCGGACTGCCGATGGCGATACGCTGCAAGCCCTGCAGATCGGCCAGGGATTTGACGACGGTTCCCTTTTTTCCGACAAACACCAGTTTGTTATAGGCCAGAACATGCTTTGTCGCCTCAACCCCTTTACCTTCTTTAACAATAAAATCCAGCCATTTGGGATGGGCGGAGATAAAGATATCGGCCGGTGCACCCTGGGCAATCTGTTTGGCCTGGGCTCCACTGGCACCAAAATTGGTGAGGATCACTGAATCCGGCGCAGTCTTCTTGAATCCGTCAATGATCTCCGCCAAGGCGTTTTTCAGGCTGGCCGCAGCCGACACATGGATCTCACCGGCAAAGGTAGTGACTGCCGACAGACCACACCACAAGAGAACCACAGGTAAAACTGTCCATTTCCTTTTCATCACAGTACTCCTTTCATGTATTCAAAATTATTAATTATTCAACTTTGCCTACGATCAAATAACCGCCAATAAAACGCTTGATGCCTTAAAAATCGCCGCGACCTCGATCCCAGGAGAGAGTCCGAGCCTGCGGATACTTTCACTGGTATTAATCGCGGTCACCGTGCTGCCGCCGGGCAGATCGATGATCACCTCGTCATTGACCACCCCCGGCACAATCCTGGCCACCTTGCCCATCAGGACATTACGGGCCGAAAGACTTTCCCGTTTAATATCAAGACCCAACATTACCGAAGGGGCCTTGACCATCGCCAGGACCTCGGTACCCGGTTCGAGCCCGAGCCGTATGACGCTGTTGTCGGTGATCACCGCCACCACCGTGTCGCCGCCTTTTAAGGCGATCTCCACAACACTGTTGACCGCGCCCTTCTCAACCCGGGCCACCGTCCCGGCCCAGACATTGCGTGCACTCACCTTCATTTCAAACCTCCTCAACATCTTCAGGGCATTCAAGGCCTCTTCCGGTCTTTCACCAAAAAAACCAACAAAAGCGGCAAATTCACGCCGCAACACCGCAACCTTTTGCAAGAGTTCCCGGCCTTCTTCAGTAAGCACCGTGCCGCCGCCGCCACTGCCACCGACCTGTCGGATTACCAGAGGTTTGTCGGAGAGGTTGTTCAGGGTTTCAATTTTCTCCCAGGCTGATTTGTAGCTGAGTCCTGCGGCCTTGGCCGCTCGGTTGATGGAGCCGCAGAGCTCTATCTGTTCGAGCAGGGCGATGGCCGGGTTCTCATCCCCGGACCAGCCAAGGATGTGTTGCAGCGTTTGGGATATGGGAGACATTGATTTCTTCCTCCGGCAAAATTCTATGAGGTACCAGTAGATCGCGTTATTCAAAAAGCGAATAACGAATATTGCAGATATCTGCAATAAGTATTTCAACTTCCGTGCCGGATACCAGCACTGTCTCTCTTAGGCGAGAGACTCTGGAGACAAAATCAGTTATATCAATGTGTTTCTAGATAATACTTTTAAAATTGGCAGTATTCCGGGGATTGGGGCAAGGGCCAGGCATGCTGTTGGACTACATAATTGTCGTCATCAGCAACAGCCTGCTGACAGTATTGAAGAATTGTCACATTCACCTCTGGTGTATGGCGTTTGGGTATTTGAAAATCGTTCCTTCAATGACCGGTGTAGTGCTTTTTCCTACAGCCCTGTAATCTTTTTGCCTACATCGCTGTAGTCTATTTACTTACAAAAAAACTCAATAAAAAAGAATACATATCGGTCTTGGTCGTTCTTTGTCGCGGAAAGGAAATGTGTTGTCAGAGAAAGAGAATGTCCTATATCCTCCCTGCAATCAGGGGAACCGATACCCCCTGAGTTTTAGCCGTGCACAGCTGATTTCTGCGCTCATCTTCTCGAGTAGGTCTTGTGATGATCCATTTCATACCAAAGAAAGAATACAGAGAATTGCCCCCCTCCCATGGTCTGTCTGTTATTTCCGATGATGATTTCACTAATAGAGAAGGTACAAGAGGGCACGTTATCAATATCGCCAGGGAGTATATCTGTGTTTTTAATTTTGAAGACGGCTTTTTCGATGACAATAATACCGCTCTGATCATTGCCGCAGCCGCAGCAGGCAGCGGAATATCCATGCCCGAGGGAGAAGAAGGGTTTGCTGCTATGCGTGCCAGCCAGGATGGCCTGCTGAGGATAGATGAAGAGGCGCTCAGGCGCATCGATACTATTGAATCGGTGCGGTTCGATACCCTGCAAAACAATCAGTCGGTACTGAAAGGTCAGGTGGTTGCCGGGGTGAAGATCCTTTCCCGCACAGCATGCGATGACAGATTGCCGAGAATCGAAAAATTATGCCATGAGTGCCGTCCGCTAATCGACGTATTACCCTTTAAACAATTCAGGGTTGGGATAGTGGCCATCGACACCGACATCCAGACTGACCGTATGAATGCTACGATCAATCCGATTCTGCAGGAAAAATTCACGGCGCTCGGTAGTCCGGTTCTCCGTCAGGAATGCGTGTCTGGAGACATCACGGCGGGTGCGGCGGCTATCCGCAGGCTTATTGACAGCGGGGCGGATTTGGTTGTCTGTGCGGGCGGAATGAATCGTGGTCCAGATGATCAGCTTGCTGCTGCCGTCAGGGCGGCTGGTGGGAAGATCACGAGCGATGATCACTCACCGGCCTTGTCGGGGATGATGGTTTTCAGGGGCTGGATCGGTCCTGTTCCGGTTCTCCGATTCCCCGATTGCGTGATGCACCATCGATCGTCGGTTTTTGATCTGGTTATGCCGCGCTACCTGGCTGGAGTTGCCATTACCGAAGAAGATTTTGTGAACTATGGGCGGGACGGCTTGTGCCTCTCCAGCTCGTAATGTAGGCATTTTTCACGCTATTTGTTTGATACCGGAGGACAGGCAGAGCACGCGATACTACAAGAGTGTCATGCTTTCACACTGTTTCTCTACAAACCATTCACTCTATAAAGAAAGGGAGATTGTATGGAAATTAGCAGGAGGAGATTCCTGTCCATGTCCGGGGCCATTGGATCGGGTGTAGCCCTGTCCTCGCTCGGGCTGGATCTAACCGCTCTGAAGGCCCATGCCGCTGAGCTTAACAAGATGGACCGGATCCGGACGGCCAAGCAGTCGACGACAATCTGCTGTTATTGTTCGGTGGGCTGCAGTCTGATCTGCAGCACCGATAAGCTGACCGGCAAGATATTCAATATCGAAGGCGACCCTGATCATCCGATCAACGAAGGATCGCTCTGCGCCAAGGGTGCTGGTCTGTTCGGTCTGACCGAGGCCAATGAGCATCGCCTGCGCAAGGTTCTCTATCGGGCGCCAAAGAGCGATAAATGGGAAGAAAAAGACTGGGACTGGACCCTGAAGCGGATTGCCCGTCTGGTCAAGGATACCCGCGACAAGGATTTCATCACCCATAACGACAAGGGTGAGTTGGTCAACCGAGTAGAAAGCATCGGCCACTACGGTTCTTCGAACATCAACAACGAGGAGTGCTGGACGCTCAGCC
>JAUYSF010000227.1 GCA_030696435.1 Desulfoprunum sp.
ACAAGATTGTCCTTGAGGCCACCAGCGGTAATACCGGCATAGGTCTGGCCATGGTCTGCGCCGCCAAGGGCTACAGGTGCGTCCTGGTGATGCCCGAGTCGGCCTCCATTGAGCGTCGCAAGATCATGCAGGCCTATGGTGCCGAGATCCTGCTTACACCGGCTAAAAGGAGTACTGACGGCGCGATTGAGAAATCCTATGCCATGGCAAGAGAGTTTCCCGACCGCTACTTCCTCACCGACCAGTTCAATAACGAGGCCAACTGGAAGGCCCATTATTTCGGGACAGCGCCGGAGATCTGGCAGCAGACTGAGGGCAAGCTCACCCATGTGGTGGCCACCCTGGGCACCTCGGGCACGGTCATGGGGCTATGCGCCTGGTTCAAGGAGTTTCAGCCCCACGTTGAGATCGTGGCGGTTGAGCCGTATTTGGGGCATAAGATCCAAGGCCTCAAGAATATGAAAGAGTCCTATAAGCCCGGTATATTCGATAAAAATGTGCCAAGCCGGATTGTCCGCATCGAAGATGAAGACGCCTTCAGAATGGCCAGAAATCTGGCCCGCTATGAAGGGATGCTGGTCGGCATGAGTAGTGGTGCGGCCATGTCGGCGGCCATTGATTATGCCGCCAACCTCCAGAGTGGGCTGGTGGTTGCCTTGCTTCCTGATGGAGGTGAACGCTATCTCAGTACTCCCCTTTTCACTCCACCGAAAAAGGTGGAAGAGAAAAAATCCCAACTCAAGTTCTTCAATACCCTGACCAAGAAAAAAGAGATCTTCACTCCTCAGAAGGAAAAGCATGTCACCTTCTATTCCTGCGGTCCCACGGCCTACGAACCCGCAAACCTCCTGCTCTGCCGTCGTTTTATCGTCTCCGATTTGATCAGTCGCTACCTCGAATCAAAGGGTATGACGGTTGAATCGTATATGAACTTCACCGATATCGATGACAATACCATAGCGGGGGCAGAGGCTGCGGGAAAACCTCTGAAGGAGTTCACGGAAGGCTATATTGAAGGGTTCATGCAGGATATAGATGCCTTAGGGGTCAAGAGGGCCAGCGGCTATCCCAAAGCCTCAGAGCATGTAATTGATATGATAGAAATTGCCCACGAACTCATTCATAAGAGATATGCCTATGAGAAGCTCGGGTCGATCTACTTCGATATCTCCAAGTTTAAGAACTATGGACGGCTTTCCGGGATCGATCTGAGCAAGATCCAACTGGGCAAGACGGTTGATCTTGACAATTATGAAAAAGATAATCCCCGTGATTTCACAATCTTGAAGCGTTCAACCCTCTCGGAATTGAAAAAGGGTATTTTTTTTGAAACCGACTGGGGCAACGTCCGACCCAGTTGGCACGTGGAATGTTCGGCCATGGCCACCCGCAATCTCGGAGAGACCTTGGATATCCATACCAGCAGCCGGAATCTGATCTTCCCGCACCATGAAAATGAGATTGCCATTGCCGAAGCCCTTACCGGCAAGCCCCTGGCGCGGTACTGGCTGCATTCTGAGCTGGTGTTGGTGGATGGCAAGATGATGTCGACTGAAACCGGCAATGTCGTGACCCTGCGGGATACCCTGGAGCGTGGATTCACGGCTCGTGAGGTCAGATTCATGCTACTTTCCGTGCACTATCGCAAGCCCATCAATTTTTCCTTCAAGCGTCTGGAAAATGTCCGTACGGCTCTGCGACGACTCGATGAATTTACCTGCAAGCTGCTTTGTCTGCCTCCGGGTAAACCGCATCCGGAAATCACTGCTTTCGTCTCAGCCATGGAGGAGCAATTCTTCGAGGCCATGGATGATGATCTCAATGTCTCTAAGGGTATGGGGGCAATCTATAATTTTATTGGCAAGACGCATCCTGTCCTGCAGGTCAATCATCTCGATCTGGATCAGAAGAATTACATACTTGAGAGTCTGCAGCGGATGAATCAAATACTGCAGATTTTTCGTCTGAAAGGCTGCCCGCTGGTGCCGGAGGTAAACGCCCTTATCCTGCGGAGGGAACAGGCCCGGGCCGATAAGGATTGGCAGGCTGCCGACGCCGCCCGAATAGAGCTGGCTGCAAAGGGAATTACAGTGATTGACACCGAAAATGGACCGGTGTGGAAAAGGGTGCGTGAAGGGGAGGAGTGAGCAAGAATGAAGTTGCTTTTTGGCGCTGTTTGGTTATTATGTCGTCCGTGATCCCATCAGGGATACATCCATTTTTTTGTACGCTGCGGTGCCGTAATTTCAAGCCCTCGCAGGTCTTTTTTACCTCATTGCGCCCGTAGCTCAGCTGGATAGAGCAACGGACTTCTAATCCGTAGGCCGCTGGTTCGAATCCAGCCGGGCGCACCAATAAATTCAAGGGGTTAAGAATAAAATCTTAACCCCTTTCGCTTTTTATTTTGTCCACATTTGTCCACACGGCATATTACGACTGGCGTACCAATCCACCAGCCGTAGCGCGCCGCGAGGTTTGAAACCATTTGGGCACTCCCTTACTTTCACGGATATGCGCCACCCGGGGTATATCAACTCCTGGCTGCAGATCCTGAAAAACGACACCAAAACCATTTTCACCGCTGCTGCCAAAGCCCAGAACGCCGTCGACTTTGTCCTGGACAAGGCAGGTGTCAATGACTGTCACGAAGCGCCTCTGCCGGCTGCGGCATAGGATGAACCAGATCCGTATCACGCAAACGGCTGTCTCCAACCTTTGGGGGTGGGCAGCCGTTTTTTGTCCGTACTATCTGTATCGACGGTAGCCAGTTGCCGCCAGTATCACGGTAATCAACCGGCTCGACTTGAAGATGTGATGAACAACACATAAAAAACCTGTGGGTTACTCGTGGTTTCTTAAAAAGTTTTGCTTGATAAAAATTTAAACAACCCATAAAATAACTATGGGTTAGGTGAATATATATCAAATTGGTTTTACCATGAAACACGAAGAGTTTTTCCGAAAACATCCGGTGTTCACTGGCGAAGAACTGGAAAGGCACCTGTCGGCCACAGGGAAATCAGGCCACAGAACCAGAGAATCCCTGCTGAATTATCATCGGAAAACAGGACACGTCGTTCTCATACGTCGTGGACTGTATGCAGTCATCCCACCAGGAGCCGATCCGGATTTGTACCCGGTCGATCCTTTTCTGGTTGCCGCAAAACTGACCAAGGACGCCGTACTGTCATACCATACGGCCATGGAAGTTCATGGACGCGCCTATTCTGTACGGGAACACCTCACGTATTCGGCAGCCCGCCCTGTTGCTCCTGTGACTTTTCGCTCCCGAATCTTTCGCGGTGTCAAGTTTCCCCAGGCACTCAGTCGTGCAGGAAAAGAAGATTTTGCTGTCATCGAAGTCGATCGTGCCGGTCTGGAAGTCCGGTTAACCAGCCTTGAGCGGACACTGGTGGATGTCCTGGACCGACCGGATCTTTCAGGAAGTTGGGAGGAAATATGGCGTTCTCTGGAGTCAGTGGAATTCTTCGATCTCGACAAGGTAGTGGAATATACGCTCCTGCTCGGCAATGCGACGACAACGGCAAAGGTTGGCTTTTTTCTCGAACAGCACCGTGAATCCTTGATGGTAGAAGAATACCATCTCAAACCGCTTCATGATCATCGCCCGAGGCAGCCGCATTACCTTGATAGTTCAAGCAGGACATCCGGGAAACTCGTCGCGAAATGGAATCTGATAGTACCTGTTGCCTTAATCGAACGGACTTGGGGGGAGGTTCTGTGAAAATCTCTCGTGAAAAGCTGGCAGCCCAAGCGGAAGCGACAGGATTCAGGCAGGATATACTGGAAAAGGTAGCCCACCTGTTGGGGCTGCTCGAAACCCTTGGTAGCCATCCTTTTTTAAAAGGCAAACTGGCTCTTAAAGGGGGGACGGCCTTGAACCTTTTTGTCTTTGATGTTCCCAGGCTTTCCGTTGATATTGATCTGAACTACGTGGGTGCCGAGGACCGGGAAGCCATGCTTGCCGAACGCCCCAGGATCGAACAGGCG
>JAUYSF010000255.1 GCA_030696435.1 Desulfoprunum sp.
GATGAGGCGAAAGCAAAGCACCAGGTGAGTCTTAAACGGCACTTTTCCCCCGAACAGATGCGGGATCTGGCGCTTTCCTACCAGAAGCTTATTCGTAAACGGGGATTGGGCATCCCCGACGACCCCTGGCTGCAGTTGGTCAATGCCATAGAATTGGTGCTTGATTCCTGGGATACCGACAAGGCGATAGATTATCGAAAAATAATGGATGTTTCTGAATCCTGGGGTACCGCTGTAATCGTCCAGGCCATGGTTTTTGGCAACCGCAGCGACAAGGCAGGCTCAGGGGTTGTTTTCACTGCCCATCCCTACCGAAAGGTGCAGCGTGTCGCTCTCTGGGGAGATTATGCGTATGGAGATCAGGGCGAGGATATCGTTTCAGGTCTTGTCACCAGTTGTGCCATCTCGATAGAACAGGCCCAGCTTGATGGTCGGGCCGTAGAGGAAACCCTTGAACTGCGCTTTCCGGCAATTTATGCCAGGCTTCTGGCTATTTCCCGGGAGTTGGTCTATGACAAACGCTGGAACCCGCAGGAGATCGAATTCACCTTTGAGGGGCCGGAGCCGGAGGATCTCTACCTTCTCCAGACCAGGGACATGATCACGATTAAAAAGAAAGAACATCTCAATGTTTTTATTGAGACTGAGGATCTGGCAAAATCTCATCTCGGACAGGGCGTGGGCGTCTCCGGATCGGCCATTTCCGGGCTGGCGGTGTTCACCGAAGAAAATATCGTTGCATTGCGCACTAAATCGCCGAGCATGCCGTTGATCCTTATTCGTCAAGACACGGTGCCTGAGGATATCAAGGTCATTAATATGGCGGATGGTCTGCTGACATCTCGTGGTGGCCAGACATCACATGCCTCGGTTGTGGCCGTACGTCTTGAAAAAACCTGTGTGGTTGGTTGCAAGATGCTGCGCGTATATGAAACTGGGCAGTATTGTGAGATCGGAGGGCTTCGTCTCGGTTTTGGCGATGCCGTTTCCATTGACGGCAGAACGGGGAGCGTTCTGCTTGGCATGCATTCTATCCGTGAGGAATTTCATATCCTGCCGATCTGATGCAATTTCAGCAAGGCGTTATTGTTAAAGATCTTCTTATTGGAAATGGAAGGAAAAAATGGCAAGAAAAGGTTACATGAAAGGTCCGAAACTCTTTTCTCTGGCACGAAAGAAGGCTCTGCAGTTCGATATTTCGCAGAACAAAGGGATCAAGCTTGCCGAGTTGATATGTAGCATCCAGGAAAAGGAAGGCAATGTGCCGTGTTTTCAGCGGCGGGAAATATGTCATGAATATTCCTGCTGCTGGCAGGCTTCCTGCGATGCCAAAATGGCTTTGGAATGAAAGCGGTTACCTTTCTCCAGTCGTTTGCTTTTATCCCTGACGGTTTTCAGGAACTCCCAAGCGTTTGAGTATGAGAGCTATGGGGCAGAACTTCGAGAAGCCGAACTGGAAGAGATTGAGGCCGACAAATGCCGTGAAAAAGAGCCAGTAACTGCTATGGAAGAAGGGACTTACCTCAACTCCGAGAGCGAGGCTTACAAGTATGAAAAGACCCGCGATCGCGTGAATCCAGTCTGTGACAATCATTTTTCTCCTCCCTGTGTGTTTCTACGGGTGTTGCATCAACGCACCCTCATATATCAGGACAAAACAACGACCGCATTTTCTGAATGAGTTCAAGAATGCGTTTGTCCGTTATTCTGTTGTAGATGAAATTCGCATCCTTGCGGTAGTCGATAATTCCCTGGTTCCGTAATATATTGAGATGTTGTGAGACATTGGCATTTGTTGTCTCTACCTTATCGCGAATTTCGCCGACCGACAACTCCTTGTCCTGCAACAGACAAAGTATCTTCAGTCGGATGGGGTGGGACATGGATTTGAGAAGCTTTGACATGGCGTCAATTTGTTCGTCTTTCATCAGGCGTCCTTTGAGAGGTTGAATGGTATTTCTTAGTTTACTTTAATAGTTCTGGTGTGTTTGTAAAGGGTTTTATCAGGATGAAAATGGAGGTGTCTTCCGAAAAGACAGGATTTGGGTGAGGAAAAACAGATGTAGCCCTATCGCCTTGCGAGGCTCTCTGCTTTTAACGGTAACGACGTCTCTAAAGGGATGTTTGCTTCGTTTTTTCATTTTGGTTGAGGATAAACTTGAATCTCACGGGAGAAAAGAGTTAATTGCTTATGTGTCTGTGAGTTCCAAGAAGGCATCACGGCAAGGACAGTAGAAAAGATGGGCGCAAAATTCTTTACTGGCGAAAAACGGCAGTTTAAGTGAGTCAGGCTTTGAGGAGGTGCATAGATATGGGCAAGAGTTCTTTATTGAAACCGGAAAATTGCTGTCTACATATCATCGATATTCAGAAGAGTCTCATGGCCCAAATCCATGAGGCCGAGCGGGTTGTGGCCACTGCCAGGCTCATGCTGGAATTCGCTAGAGTCATAAAAATACCTGTCCTGGCCAATACCCAATACAGAAAAGGTCTGGGCCTCTATGTCCCGGAAATGGAGTCGCTCATGGAGGGGATTCCACGTCCCGATAAAGTCGAGTTCAATGCCCTGGCCAATGCGGAAACCCGAAGCCATGTAGCCGCCTTGCCTGCGACAGTGACCACCATGGTTCTGGTCGGCGTTGAAACACATATCTGTATATATCAGACGGCTGCCGGCATCCTGGATAGGGGACTTGTTCCCTGGATTGTCGAGGATGCGGTATCTGCACGAAGTGAGAAAAATCATAAGCTGGCACTACAGCGGCTGCGGGAGATGGGGGCTATTATCGGGCCTGCGGAAATGCTCATTTATGAGCTGCTTGGCCGTGCCGGTACCCCTCTCTTCAAAGAGGTACTGCCATTGATAATTAACCACAAACCATAGATCAAAAACAACCGTAACAGTGTAATGTCCTTACTGGCATAATGAGCATGTGTTTTCTCGATTTTCTGACAGGCGCATTCACATATCCTTGTCTGAGGCGCTGAATCCGGAAAAACTTAATGAGACCACTTTATATTTATTGAATTTATATTATGAACGGAAACGAGATTCGCACAAAGTTTTTAAAGTATTTCGAAGACAAAGGTCATACCATCGTAGAAAGCTCTTCCCTTATTCCCAAGGATGACCCGACTCTGCTCTTCACCAATGCAGGGATGGTCCAGTTTAAGACGGTTTTCATGGGAGAGGATAAACGTCCCTATACGACCGCGGTGACAAGTCAGCGCTGTGTCCGCGCCGGGGGGAAACATAATGATCTGGAAAATGTCGGTTATACTGCCCGACACCATACCTTTTTTGAAATGCTGGGCAATTTCTCTTTTGGTGACTATTTCAAGGAAGACGCCATCCGCTATGCCTGGCAGTTTCTCACGATTGAGCTGGGGCTGCCACCGGAAAAGCTCTGGGTCTCTGTTTTTGAAGATGATGATGAGGCCTATGGGCTTTGGGAAAGGATCGAGACTCTCCCGAAAGGTCGAATAATTCGCTTGGGGGAAAAGGACAATTTCTGGGCAATGGGAGACACCGGGCCTTGCGGACCGTGCTCTGAAATTCATATAGATCAAGGTCTTGAGGCGGGTTGCGGACGACCGGAATGCGCAGTCGGGTGCGATTGCGACCGTTTTCTCGAGTTGTGGAATCTCGTCTTTATGCAGTTTTATCGTGCAGAAGACGGAACCATGACTTCACTTCCTAAGCCGAGCATTGACACGGGCATGGGCCTTGAGAGGGTTGCTGCAGTCTTGCAGGGCAAACTCAGCAATTACGATTCGGATCTCTTTGGACCGATCATAGCACGGCTCGAAGATATCTCCGGCAAACGATACAAACACAACAGGGCCGACGATACCGCTATGCGGGTCATTGCCGATCATGCCAGAGCCACCGCTTTTCTCGTGGCTGACGGTGTGTTGCCTGCCAATGAGGGCCGCGGCTATGTTCTGCGACGGATAATGCGGCGAGCGGTGCGATATGGTAAAAATATCGGTCTCCACAGTTCTTTTTTGGAACAGGTGGTTGCCGCAGTAGTGTCGACAATGGGAGAGGCCTATCCCATTCTGAAGGACGCCTCGACTCTCTTGGAGAAGGTGGTCAATAACGAGGAAGAACGATTTAGGGAAACACTTGAGCATGGCCTGCAACTCCTGGAGGATGAGCTGGTAAGAATGTCGGCAGTCAATACCGAAACTATTGCTGGTGATTTCATCTTCAAACTCTATGATACCTATGGATTCCCTTTTGATATCGTTCGGGATATCGCCCTTGAGCGGCAAGTCAGGATTGATGAAGCTGGTTTTCATGCGGCAATGGAGGATCAGCGTCTCAAGTCCAGGTCTTCACGTAAGGGAGATGGGATCCGATTGCGCGAGGAAGGGCTGAAGACCTTCATTGATGCAGGATTGTCCACGGAATTTGTCGGCTATGAAAAACTCGAGGCGATTTCCGAGGTCAAGGGATTACTTGGGACGGATGGAACAGCCGTCGAGCAGCTTACCGCTGG
>JAUYSF010000294.1 GCA_030696435.1 Desulfoprunum sp.
GCGGCGCTGATGCCGCCGATACCGGCTCCGATAACGAGAGCCGCATCCGTCACTTCGACGAATTTATCGTGCAGAGGGTTAAGATGGCGAGCCTTACCGACGGCTGAGGCGACGACCAGTTTGGCCTTCTCAGTCGCCCCTTCATGATCGTGGCCATGCACCCAGCTGGCCTGATCACGGATGTTGGCCATCTCGAAAAGATACTTATTCAGCCCGGCTTTTTCGATGGCCGCCCGGAAAATCGGTTCGTGGGTCCTTGGCGTACAGGCCGCAACGACAACTCTATCAACCAGTCCGTCGCGCACATCCTTTTTGACCATTTCCTGCCCGGAATCCGAACACATGAAAAGGTCCCTACGGGCGATAACAACGTCCGGCAGAGATTCCGCAAAATCGCGGACCGCTGCGACGTCGATTACGCCGGCAATGTTTGAACCGCAATGACAGACATACACTCCAACTTTTGCCATTTTTGCCTCCGTTGACGTTAATAATGAGCTTCTTCTTTCACTCAACCGTTTTTACCAAATCCAGCAGATGCTAAATTTCAGCAATAATTCTCAGCCTGGTAGGTATTTCCGGAATCGTTCTCACTTTTGTGCAAGTTGGTCATCTTTAATAGATATTTTCTATTTGTCAAATCTATTTTTTTGATACTGGCCACCTTATCATGAGCATAAGAGTGATATCTGGTTTTTTCCACTACCCTTTCATGGAACGGCACATGTTGTATATGTAGTTAATTAGAGATGGTTTATTTTGTAATTATCAAGAACAGACTCAGCTATTTTAGTAGAGATCTTGTAATTAAAATAATTTCACAAATGCCTACTTGGCATAATTGGCACATTGCATAAAAATGGAGTCTTCAAGTAATTCCATTTTCAAATCAAGATAAGAACGAGAGGCAAGTGAACGGCGAGACGAGACAGTACCTACAAGTACGCCGAGAAGCCGCACAGCGTAGCAGCCGACAATGAAGTTTGATTGGACTTGGAAGAAGGCAGTGATGGCGTGGTATGTTGGAATCTCAAAGAGGAAAGCAATGAAATCGAGGGGGGATTACTGCATTTTTTACGTGGCGAGGAGGTTTTGAAAAGAGGGCGGATTTTGCGGATTGAAGTCGCAAGCGCAGCAGTGCTTGCTGGTAAAAGAAAGTGGCAGGCTGAAGATACATGGGCACCAACGGTGTAATACAAACCGACAGCAGGTGCCCAGTATGGTTGACTGAATTCAGGTCTTCTCGTCTCCCTGTTGAGACTTCATTTAAAGGACCTGAATCAATTCTTGGCCGGGCTATCTCACCCGAAACAGAGCCCACACTCCGGGCAGGTCGTCGTGGTCGGGGCAAACTGCGAGCCGCAAGCGGGGCAGGCCGTTTTTGCGGCCCGTGGGTCAAAGGCGGCATGGATATGACTGAGGTCATGGCTATCGAGAGCGGTGCTGTTCTTGAAATCATGGGCCAGCACCACCATGGCGTCCTGGCCATCAGCCTCTCTGATCTGCAGATGGAGCTCGGGGCCGCCACGGCAGCCCTTGCGGCAGGCGTCCGCCTCTCCGCCGATAATCGAAGGAATGCGCTGGTCGGCCAATATTTTCTGGAAGTATTTGATATCATTAACCTGACCCTTGCGCAGGGTGATCAGTTTGTCCTCAGCTTTAATTTCCATCGAACGATTGACGGCCTGCCGGTCGTTGTGCTGCAGCAGGGCAAGCTTTTGCACACCGCTGATCAAATCGATCTGGCAGACCGCACAGCGCTTGAAGTCCGCTCGGTATTCGTCTCCACAGCTCGGGCAGTATTGCAACTCGGGATCAATCCCCGCCACAATCTGGGTCTTTGGGCTAATCTGTTCTGTCTTTTTCTTGAAAAAGGAAAATTTAGCAAACATGTTTTTCGTATCAATAAATGTTATTCTTCCGAGCCGTTAGAGAATAAAACGACTCAAATCCTGGTCTTCGACAATATCCTGCAACTGCTCCCGCACGTAGGCCGCACTCACCACGAATCTCTCTTGCCCCCGTTCCGAGGCGTCAAAGGACAGGACATCGAGGACCCTTTCCATAACGGTGTGCAGCCTTCTGGCCCCGATCTCCTCGGTGCGCTGGTTCACCTCGACGGCGATGCGGGCCATCTCCTCGATGGCCTCATCTTCAAAGACCAGTTCAATCCCCTCGGTCGCCATCAGGGCGATATACTGTTTGGTCAGGGCGTTTTCCGGCTCGGTGAGGATCCGCACGAACTCATCTTTGCCAAGAGAATGGAGTTCAACCCGAATCGGGAACCGGCCCTGAAGCTCGGGGATAAGGTCGGAGGGTTTGCTGACATGGAAGGCACCGCTGGCGATGAAGAGGATGTGGTCGGTCTTGACCATGCCGTACTTGGTCGTCACCGTCGAGCCCTCGACGATCGGCAGGAGATCGCGCTGCACGCCCTCGCGGGAGACCTCGGGGCCGTGCGAACCGCCATTTTTTGAGGCAATCTTATCGATCTCATCAAGAAAGATAATCCCCGACTCTTCGGTGCGTCGGAGGGCTTCCTTCATGACCTTTTCCATGTCGACCAGCTTGTCGGTCTCCTCCTTGGTCAGGGCATCAAGGGCCTCGGGTACCTTCATGGTGCGCTTCTTCTTCTGGCGCGGGAACATCTTTCCAAGGGCATCCTGTAGACTTGACTGCATGTCCTCAAGGCCCGAGCTGGTCATAATCTCGACCATCGGCATCGGTTTGGTGTCACGCAGGTCAACTTCGACCTCACGCTCTGCGAGTTTGCCGTCCCGCAACATCTGCCGGAACTTCTCACGGGTGGCATTTTCCCGTGGTGGCTGGCCGACAGTCACCGGCAGATCGGTTTTTCTCAAGGTAAAGGAATTATCACCAACCGGCCCACTGGCCGCAAGAGGCGATGGCCCAGGCGGCAGCAAGAGATCAAGGATTCGGTCTTCGGCATAGGCCTCGGCCAGCCCTTCAATCCGTTTCTTTTCTTCCTCTTTGACCATGCTGACGGCCAGTTCAACAAGATCACGGACCATCGATTCAACATCGCGACCGACATAACCCACCTCGGTGAACTTCGAGGCCTCGACCTTGATAAAAGGCGACTGGGCCAGGGTGGCCAGCCTCCTGGCGATCTCGGTTTTGCCGACGCCGGTCGGGCCGATCATAATGATATTCTTGGGGGCTATTTCCTCGCGGAGCGATTCGGGCACCTGACGCCTGCGCCAACGGTTTCTAAGAGCAATGGCCACCGAGCGTTTGGCCGCAGCCTGGCCGACGATGTACTTATCGAGTTCTGTAACGGTTTCTCTCGGAGTCAGGGATTCTTGGGCTATCATATCGTTTCTATTACTATGGAATGATTAGTAAATACACATATCGACGCAGCAATTTCCATGGAAACCCGGCAGATTGCCTCGGCATCGAGATCACTATTGCCGATGAGGGCCAGGGCCGCCGCCTGGGCATAAGGTCCACCCGAGCCAATGGCCAACACCCCGTTATCCGCTTCAATGACATCGCCGGTTCCAGTGAGCAGGAGGGAATAATCCTTATCGACGGCAACGAGCATCGCCTCCAAACGACGCAGCATCTTATCCGTTCGCCATTCCTTGGCCAGTTCGACCGAGGCCCGCATCAGGTTACCGTTGTACTGTTCCAGCTTCTGTTCCAGTTTATCAAAGAGGGTAAAGGCATCGGCGGTGGCCCCGGCAAAGCCGGTAATCACCTTGTCATGATAGAGCCGCCGCACCTTTTTCGCCTGGTGTTTCATGACGGTATTGCCTAAAGAAACCTGACCGTCACCGGCGATGGCCACTTGGCCTTTATGCCGTACCGCCAGTATTGTTGTCGATCGTATCTTCATTTTTCTCACTCGTACGGGTTGATATTGCAGCCTTTCTCACGCCCGGCCGGGACGCAGGTAGGTTTGCACATGCTATTCTTGTTTCTTCTGAGCCAGAGGATGCGCCTTATCGTAGACTTCCGTCAGATGATCCAGGGTCAGATGGGTGTAGCGCTGGGTGGTGGACAGACTGGCGTGTCCGAGGAGCTCCTGGACCGAACGCAAATCAGCCCCCATCTCCAACAGATGGGTGGCAAAAGAATGGCGCAGGGCGTGTGGCGTGACGATCTGACTGATCCCAGCCCGCTCGCCATAGGCCCTCACCATACGCTCGACACTGCGCGAGGTCAGACGACCGCCCCGACCGTTGAGAAACAGAGGGGCCTTGTCCACCGTGTTACCTCGAACCGCCCGTTCAGCGAGCAGCTGCTCTCTTTGCGGTAGCCACTTCCTGACCGCCTCGATGGCCGGCCTGCCCACCGGCACCAGCCGCTCCTTATTGCCTTTGCCCCTCACCCTAAGCACTTCCTCGGCAAAATCAAGGTCGGCCATATCCCGGGAAACCAGCTCTGAGACCCGCATGCCCGTTGAATAGAGCAGTTCCAGAATGGCTGCGTCCCGGGCCATAAAGGTGTCGTGTTCCTGAGGCATATCAAGAAGGAGAAAGGTCTCATCTACTGTAAGAAAAACCGGGATTGAGCGGCCGATTTTGGGACCGGTAATACCAATAAGGGGATCGATCTCAAGGATCTTCTCGCGCAGCATGTAGCGGAAGAAAGTTCGCAGGGCCGAAAGCTTGCGGCTGACTGTGGCGGCACCGTTGGTTCGGTGCAGACTGACGACAAAGGACCGGATCGTAGCCGGAGTTACTGTCCCGATGCCCCTGTCTTTGCCGAGCGAAGCGGCAAATTCGAGAAGATCATGACGGTAACCACTGATAGTATGTTGTGAATAACCCTTCTCGGTGGCAAGCCATCTGGTGAAGAGCTGAATTGACTGTTCCATATTGCAGTTGATGAGGGGCGATAAGCAATGAGCACTTGCAGGATTTACAGCTTGTCGAATATATTGGCTCTAATTTCCAGCTGTAGTTCTAGCCGGAATGAGGGAGTGATTCAACGTTCTTTTTCAGAGACAGAGCACACATTGATATGGCCCAAAAAACCTTTGAAGCAGCCATGGCCCGACTCGAACAGATCACCGAAGAGCTCGAGGACGGAGAAATCAGTCTCGAAAAGAGTCTGAAAAAATATGATGTGGGCATCAAACTTGCCGATTTCTGCAATGCACAACTCTCCGAGGCCAGGGCCAAGGTGGAGATGCTGCTCGAAAAAGACGGCCGCCTGC
>JAUYSF010000318.1 GCA_030696435.1 Desulfoprunum sp.
TATCGCTTGGCCTGAACAAACAGCAAAGCCCTTCCCTATTCATAAGGAGGGGCTTTGCTGTGGTCCGGCATCGGCTACCAATGAACCGGCTCTTGTCAGCCTCAAATGAAGAAAATTGAAAAGGACCATCAAACGCCATCACCAGGAAGTCCGGCTTAGTTCTTCGCCGCGGACGGAGATGGTGATTTGCTCGATCGGCAGGGTTACCCCTGAGAGATCCCGCGCTTTTTTGACGATGACATTCATCGCTGAACAGCAGGGCACCTCCATGATGAGGACCGTCAGGCTCTGCAGATTGCAGGTCGAGATAACCTCGGCAAAGCGTTTGATATAGGCCTCGGCATCATCAAACTTGGGACAGCCCATCATCACTGCCTTGCCTTCCAAATATCTCTCCTGAAAATTCCTGGCGGCAATGGCGGTGCAGTCAGCGGCCACCAGAAGATGGGCGTTCTGCAAAAAGGGCGCATGGGCCGGGACCAGACGGATCTGGATGGGCCAATGGCTCAGGGCCGATCCTTGGCTGCCGACAGCCTTATGCATCGCAGGCATATTGGCACTCTGACAGGGTGAGAGGGGTTTGAGTGTCTGGATATGGCTCGATGCACAACCGCATTCCATGGCTGGTGGGGCGAGGGTTGCTTTTTTCTTTTCCGTTGCCAGATAGGCCTCGACAGCGACCTCGTCAAACTCCTCGGCATCACGTTCAATAATCTTCAGGGCGCCGGTAGGGCAGGATCCAAGGCAGGCCCCAAGGCCGTCGCAAAGCTTATCGGCTACCAGCCGTGCCTTGCCGTCAATAATTCGCAGGGATCCTTCCGCACAATCGGGCACACATTGGCCGCAGCCGTTGCACAATTCGTCATTGATCTCGATAATTTTCCGTACGTTCTTCATATTCTTTCCTCCAGGTTAATGTGTTGGAGCAGTGTTTCTGCGTTATGATCTCATTATAGCAGAAAATGGGTGAAGATCTTTGACCTGGGTCAAGATGGGATCTTTTTATTGAAGATGTGCTCTTTTTGCAGAATTACAACAATGGCAAACAAAAAAGGCAAGATATCCGAGTGGATATCCTGCCTTGATGCTACCGATTTTTTTCTTGCGATTAGCCGAGGATAGTTTTGAGATCCTCAGCAGCGGTGGCGGCAATCGGTTTTACCGCAAAGTTCTCAACCAGGACACCCAGGACATTCGGGGTGATGAAGGCCGGCAGGGACGGTCCGAGGCGGATGTCTTTGATGCCGAGACTGAAGAGCGTCAGCAGGATAACGACGGCCTTCTGCTCATACCATGAGAGAATCATGGAAAGAGGCAGGTCGTTGACTCCGCAGTTGAAGGCACCGGCCAAGGCTACGGCGATCTGGATGGCCGAGTAGGCATCGTTGCACTGACCGACATCAAGCAGGCGCGGGATGCCGCCGATATCGCCGAGTTTCTTGTCAAAGAAGCGGAACTTGCCACAGGCCAGGGTCAGGATCATGCAGTCGGCAGGGACCTGCTCAACAAAGTCGGTGTAGTAGTTGCGGCCGGGTTTGGCGCCATCGCAGCCGCCAACCAGGAAGAAATGACGGATGGCCTTGGACTTGACGGCCTCAATGACCTTATCTGCTACGCCGAGTACGGTATTGCGGCCAAAGCCGGTGAGTACGGAATCCTTGTCGGTATCCTCGGTGAAGCCGGGCAGGGCCAGGGCGCGATTGATCACCGGGCTGAAATCCTTGTCCGGGCCGATATGGGCGACATCCGGCCAGCCGACCAGACCGGTGGTGAAGACATTGGCTTTATAGGAATCGTGTGGCTTCTGGATGCAGTTGGTGGTGAACAGGATAGCACCGGGAAATTGCGGCAGTTCCTTCTGCTGATTCTGCCAGGCGGTGCCGTAGTGGCCGTAGAAATGCTCATATTTCTTCAGGCCCGGATAGGCGTGACAAGGCAGCATCTCACCGTGGGTATAGATGTTGATACCCTTGCCCTGGGTCTGCTGCAAGAGCATATCCAGATCTTTCAGATCATGGCCGGAGACCAGGATGGCCTTGCCTTTTTTCTGGCCCAACGGTACCGGGGTCGGCACGGGATGGCCGTAGGTACCGGTATTGCCGGCGTCAAGCAGTTCCATGGCCTTGAGATTGACCTCGCCGCATTTCAGGGCCAGACCGACCAGGGCTCCGAGGTCGAGATCCTTACGGGTCAGCTCAGCCAGGGCCTCATGCAGATAGGCGTAGACCGCGTCATCTTCCTGGCCGAGAATGGAGGCATGGTCGGCATAGGCGGCAAGACCGCGCAGGCCGTACACCGTGATCTGTTTGAGGGAGCGCAGATCTTCATTGGCGTCAAGGCTGTTGATAAAATCCAGTTCCTGGCCCTGGGTCTCAAGGGCTGTAAGCGTTGCACCCGGCACAAAAGATGCGTTAGCGGCATTGAACTCGATCGTGCCGCCGGCGGCTGCAACCTTCTTTTTTAAGCTTTCCCGCAGTTCGACGGTGGTGTTGATCCACTTTTGAAAACGCAGAGGATCAAAGTCGACATTGGTCAGACAGGCAAAGGTTGCCTCGGCAGTGAAACGATTAATGGCCTTGTCGACCACGCCGACCTTTCGTCCTTCGACAGCTACCAAGGCAAGTCCTTGCAAGGCATAGGTGAGCAAATCCTGAAGGGCGGCAACGTCGTCTGTCTTGCCGCATACCCCAATTTTGTTGCATCCGGTTCCTTTGGCTGTCTGTTCGCATTGATTACAAAACATAGTATCCTCCTGAGATGGGTTGTGTATCCGTTAAGCGGACGCTCTCTTTAAAAACGTACTGTGGATTGGGCATTCTGAGATTGCAGATCATCTGGACAATGTATCCCCAATCTTTGACTACGATCCTACACAACGACTCGGTCATTCTCCTTGATCTAGGTCAAGAGATGCGTTTTTTTATTAAAAAATGAAAAAAGGTTCCGACCAGTGGTCAGCGGATGTGCGCAGCCAGCAGCAGACAGCTGCTTTGGCCGGGGGAAAAGGGAGATAAATCATACTCTCCATAGCGATGATCGACTGAGAAACCACTTTCAGTAAGAAGTGCACGCCAGCGATCCTCCTGCCAGGCGTTTAGTTCTATCGTATGGCTAAAATCTTCATTACTACGATGTTTCAAGGTGGGCCGGACCCGGTAGCGCTCTTCGATATGAATCGTCTCTGCTTGCGCATCGTAGGTCCGCAGTATTTCCTTGATCACTCGCCCCATACCCGGATCTTCTAAGATTTGGAATTGGAATGTGGTTTTCTGTCCGGCCTGTTCCAGCAGAGTGCGATGCGGCACAAACAGTTGCACCAGCAAAGTACCATAATCATGCAGGAGGGAATGGCAACCTGCCAGACAGGCGGAGAGAGAACCGGGCGCAGTCAGCAGGTTGAGGGTGTTATAGGGGATGATTACGGCTGCAAAACGCCGCTGAAAGGCCAGCTGAGCCATGTCCATCCCGACATACCGGCAGAAGTGGTTGTCTTGCGATGCGGCCTTCTTCAGCATCGGCACAGAGATGTCGATGCCGGTCAGCTGCCTTTCTTTATGGGCCAAAGCCCTGCCTACCCTGCCGGTACCGCAGCCGAGTTCGAGGATGTGGCCGTGTTTTGGCAGATGGCGTGTATAAAATGGCAGATCGTCGGTGAATCCGCCCATCTCCAGTTCATAGAAATCGCAGTATTTTTCCTCTGACAAGGGCAGGAAGATATCTTCCGGTTCGTCGTCGTAGTCATCATATATGGGCATGTGGAGGTATCTTTAGAGTGGTTGAATGAAAGATTACGGAGAAAAATGATTATGCCACAGTAGTATACAGGGAAAAAATTACTTGCAAAGGTCAGGATGAGAAGATATCATGCCGGCAGAAGTTGATAATAGTTATCATTCGCTTAATAAATGGGAGAATCACATGAAAAAGTTTATCTGTACCGTCTGTGGATATGGCCATGAAGGAAACGCAGCCCCTGAGAGATGCCCGCAATGTGGGGCCTCCGCTGCAAAATTCAAGATGCAGGATGATATATCGATGACCTGGGCCGATGGTCATGTCATCGGGGTTGCGGCAGGTGTCGACTCTGAGATTATCGAGGGGCTCAAGGCCAACTTCATGGGCGAGTGCACCGAGGTGGGGATGTATCTGGCCATGAGCCGACAGGCTGATCGTGAAGGTTTTCCCGAGGTAGCCGAGGCCTACAAGAGGATTGCCTGGGAAGAGGCCGAGCATGCCGCCAAATTTGCCGAACTTCTCGGCGAGGTAGTGACAGCTGATACCAAGGCCAATCTTGAGGCCCGGGTCTCGGCGGAATATGGCGCCTGTGAAGGCAAGAAAATGCTGGCAGTCAAGGCCAAACAACTGAACCTCGACGCCATTCATGACACCGTGCATGAGATGTGCAAGGATGAGGCCCGGCATGGCCAGGCCTTTGCCGGTCTGCTCAAGCGCTATTTTGCCTGATTCTTCTGAAAGAATTGTCGGGTGAAGGTCCGGTTGGTGCAAGGGACAGTGGAAAATATTTCTGCTGTCCCTTTTTTTTATTGCGACAAAGTGATTATAATTTGATTCTGCCAATAATTTCTGGCAAAGTGATAGGGTTGTAAAAAATACAGCAGTATTCCACCACAAGAGTATTACAAGCTGATCGGTGATCGGCAAACAAGGTATTCGCTCTGAGAGGATTTACGAATGTCGAACAGAAGAACATTTCTTAAAGGTTCATTCGCGGCTGCAGTTGCTGCAGTTCTAGGGACCGGCTCGGCCTATGCCGCTGATACCCCGCTCTTCGGAAGCATTGTCTATACTCAAGACAATCCGGGAAGATGGGCGCAGAAGGAAGGCAGCCATGCCCCGGTCATCACCGTTGCAGGCAATAAGGTCAAGGTGCAGACCAACCATCCGATGTCGGAAAAGCATTTCATCGTCAGACACACTCTGGTGCTGGCAGATGGCAGTGTGCTGGGCAGCAAGAACTTTGCCGGCACAGATCCTGACGCGATTTCCCAGTATGACCTCCCCGAAGGCTACACCGGGGGACTCTATGCTACGAGTTTTTGCAACCTGCACGATTTCTGGATGTCAGAGTCCAAGGTCTGATCGTATCTCCCCTGCATTTCCCACGATGAACGACGGGCAGGGGAGTATGATTCTTTAAGAACGGTCCCATTTATGCCGATTTTGCGGCAGCATAGGCCGTAGCCGCACACTCATTCTTGCCCAAATCCAGTTCTTCCGCCTTATCGTCGACAACCTCCTCAAGATTGGCGTTGATCCGCCTGATGGTGGCGTATTCATCCGGCTGCTTGCGCATATTGGCCTTGATAAAGCTGAGAAAATCCTCAGGAGTATTGATGGCATGGATGCTCTTGTTATATTCCTTTGTCTGCGCCAGGGTAGCGGCAAAGACCAGCCGTTCGTCGGCCTCTTCCCAGCTCATATAATGGCCCGGCAGGACGATCAGCTTGTCGTCGAGGGTTCTGATTTTCGCTAAGGTGTGGAACAGGATGTCCGACCACTCTTCAACCTTGCCGCCAAGATCCGGTCTGCCGATGGAATGGATGAAAATTGTGTCACCGGAGATTATGAATGTGTTGTCAATAAGATAGCTGGTGCTACCGGGGGTATGTCCGGGGGTGAAGAGAACCCTGACCTCCGGGCCGCCACCTGAGAAGTGGTGGGTTTCACCATCTTGTAAGGCGGTATAGCTGATCTTAGTATGGCCGAAATCCTTGGCGTTGGCCAGAAACTCCGCCCCGGTCGCGGCTGCCAGGAGACGGCTGCCGGCGATATAGTCGGCCTGGAGATGGGTCTCAAAGGTCTTGATCAGACGGCAGGCGTTACTCTTGGCGAACTGCAGGTAAAACGAGATATTTCTCGACGGATCAAAGAGCATCAATTCGTTATGAGAGATGAGGCCATAGCTGCAGGAGGCCTTTCCCGGCCTGATAAACTGATAGAGCGAGAAGGCTGCTCCGGGATTGAGCAGGACCGGGACCAGCAGATTGCCCCAGGATTTTATCCCTCCTTCAAGATATCCCACATCCTCAAATCCATGTTTTTCAAGGATTTCCGAGACAAATTTTGCCGATCCTTCCTTGGCGCAGATAACCCGGATCTTGCGGCCCTTGGGCAGCTTGGCGACACACTCGTCTTCAATCTCCATAAAATCGAAATAGGAGATATTGTACATCTCGACCGGATATGGTGATTCGACATGAAATCGTCCGAAGTCCGTGGCATTGCGGACATCGAGGTAAACGACGTCGGCTCGGCCGCTGACCCAGCTGTAGAGTTGGGCTGCGGAATAGATGAAAACGGCCATGGATTCTCCTTGTGCGCATTTTTGAGGTGTGTTGCCGTGTTGGGTAAAAAGTACAAAAACAGCAATGAGCTGTCAGAATTCAGCCCATGAGCTTGTCCAATTCACTGGCCAGTCGGTCGAGGTGCTTTTGCTCTTCTACGGCCATCTGCAGGAAAAAAGACTGGGCCTCCAGCTCGGTGTGCCGGCGGGCGAGGCGACTGTAGAGATCGAGGGCCTGGGCCTCGAACATCATGGCCAGCTGGAGAATGCTTGCCTGACTGTCCAGGTGGCCCTGAAAGGCCTCCGTGAAATCACGCGGATTGATTCCTCCTTCCACGACATCGGGCGGTATGCTCTCCGGCAGAGATGCGTCAACGTGCTGATGTCTGGCCCGAAGCTTGGCGATATGGCCGTCTTCCAACTTGGCCATGTATTGCAGGAGTTCTTTGTTGGCCAACACATCTGTTGCACCAGCCAGGAGTAGGTAAAACTGTTTGAGGCCCGCCTCCATCTGCAGCGCCATGGCAAAGGCGGAGGCAAAATTACCGCTAACGAAGTATTCGAGACCACGGTTCTCGTCACCGATGGCCCGCTGTCCTTGCCATTGCAGCATCCCTCCCCGCAGATTCAGGACATTTCGGAACTGATATTCAGTCAGGATCTGGCAGGCGGCGCTGCTCCTGGCCCCGCTCCGGCAGTAGACGATGGTGTTGCGATCAGCGGCGATTTCGCCAATACGTCTCGGGAGATCATTGAGGGGGATGAGAAGAGCTCCCGGAATATGCGCATCCTCATATTCCTTGGGCTGCCGGACGTCGATCAGTTGGAGACTGTCGGGGGCCTGCGAGCCGAGATAGTCGCGGGCCTGCTCGGCGGTTATTTCTTTTGCCTTATCAAAAAGTGACAGCCAGTTCATAGATGTCTCGTCTCCTCGTTATGCTATTCGAATTGCCCACAGAGTCGGTTGGCAGCCAGGTGGGCAACGGCGAAGGGGTGCGCTTAGACCTATTT
>JAUYSF010000338.1 GCA_030696435.1 Desulfoprunum sp.
GACAATGACGGTATTCATGGCGTCGAACTCACATTGAAAAAGGGCGAATTTAATGCACCAATATGTGGTGCATAAAATGCACCCTACGTTGCCAAAATTATACTGAAATATCCGGTAGATGTAGGGTGCATTCCATGCACCATTGTCATGGGTGGCGGATGAAAGGCACAATCGGCATAATCACTTCAAGATCAATGGCTGATAGACCCGCAGCGCCCCCTCGATAACCTTGCGGTACATCCCGGCCTGGGCTACCAAGGCATCGGCATAGGTGATGGTTTTTTCCTCCGGCGGGTAATAGAACTCGGTGGTCATTTTTCGCTCGAAATTTTCTATCACCCGACGAAAGGCGTTATCGTTGAGCTTCACTGCCGGTTTGCCTTCACAGGCTTCAAGGCCCTGCTGCAGCGCCGGATCGTCATCCATCCGCTGCTCCGGCAGATCGAAGTGCTCTCGGCTGTCGAGATCCGCCATATGGCCATAGGGGTCGGCGGTGACATCGGCCGGAGGCTTTTCCGCAACCGACACTTTTTCGGGAGCCGGCGGCATCTCAATGCGAAAATCCTCCTTCTGTAAAATCTTTAAGTTCAGAACTCCCGATCTCGGAAGAATTTATCATGACACCAACTCATAAACTAGCATCAAATTCGTGCCAGGAAATATTGTATTTGTAGCGTTTAATTCCCGGCATATTTCGTTTACGATAATGGCGCTGCAATTATTTGCTGGCTGATGCAGACGAACAGTGAGCTTTCCCCCTTCATGGGCAGGCAAGATGTCCGCGTCCGTGGCATACAGGCTGCACAGTAAACTCCTGGCCTCATCTTGGTGTCGCATGTTTTGCCGGGCGATATTTACCATGGCAGTCTCGGTCCGGTAAGCGACAAGTTTGATGACATCAATGAAATATTTGCTCTTCATGCCGAGCATTTTGAAGCGATCCTCCTTCGGCAGGTCGGAGAGTTTGACATGTTTGGGCGTCGCCTTGCGGTGGTTTTTCAATTCGACAAGATTCTGTGCCATACTCTCCACTTCTTCCAACAGAGCCTGTTTTTTCGTTTCAAATTTTTCGACTTTCTTCGGCTCAATGTCGTCACGAAGGAGAAGTTCATTGCATTTACAGCGCTTCCTTGTCAGCTGAGCAACCAGTTTCCTGACCTTGCCGTCGGCCTCCCGGTACTTGGGATTAACCACCTCAGTGGATTCAGGAATATCCTCCAGCGAATAGTCGGCAAGGCGGTCTAGATTATAATTTTCACGCATGTATTTAAAGAAGTTTTCCTGTGACCATCTGGCAAACATAGCGGCTGCAGAAGCGGTCAACTCCCTGGCGTAATCAGTCGAAATGATCGACGTTTGATGACCGCTCTCCGTCAACTTGCGGATTTCACGCACCCATAGTTTCTCGCCGAGGAATGTGCCGCGTTCGGCCAGTTTCATCGTCACCCTATGACCTGCCGCCAAGGAGACCCTTTGCTCGTGAAATTCGATTTCAGGCCAGTCATCCCCCGGATATTTACGGTAGGTCAGGCAGGCAATCCGCCTTCCCCTCATCCTGAGCATGAAATCGGGGCTATATCCCTCACGGTCATAGACCATGGTGAAGCGGGTAAGATACTTATCTTCTTCGAGTTCAAGCAGACTGGGTTGGCAGGGAATGTCGTGTTCCAGGCGGGGAACGATCTCTTCGGTCAGGACCGTGAGCAGCCCTGGGTCAACAGCTTTATTGACCATAAAAAACGGTTGGCCGTCCATGGCCCCCACCCAGTAGTCGGTGGTGGCTCGCAGGCAGAGTTTCTGGCGGGCCACATAATGCCTTGGCAACTCGGTCTTGCTGCCGTTGTACACACGAACATGGCCGTCGATATATAAAACACCGCTGGATTCCGGAAACATTCCCATCCAATCGAGGCTCAGCTCTGATCCCCATTGGCTGGCCTGATCGTTTTCAACCAGAAGATGCACTTTCTCCCGCAGGGTTTTTGCTTCAGGTATCCGATCAAGGCCAAGCAGTTTGCCCCATTCCCCAGGAGGGCAATACCGTAGATCTTCAATCGTCTTGACCCGGGCAAGTGCCATAAAGGCAAGAAGCAAAAAGATACTGTCCAGTCTGTAATAGCTGTTCGGAAGCTGGAAGTATTTCTCCGTATGACGGAGCAGCCCCATGCTCAAGAGACCGGGAAGCCCGAGCAATACCCCACCGTTCGGCACATCAAGGCAATTGCAAAAAGTCGGCTCCTGTGGTCCGGAATTGAAGACACTGGCCAGCAATCTGCCAGCCGTGTTGGTCGCTCCCATCCCTATGGGAGCAGCAGCATCGTTTGCACTTCTTGCGCTTTTACTTGTTCCGGCAGTTTGGCTTTCCGGTGTGCTCAAGTCTTTTTTTTTTGAGGCTTATGCAATTTTCCGGCTCGCACTGCCTTGTGCAAAGTGTCGGCTTTGAAGTTGAGATCTCCCGCGATCTCGGGAATTGACCGATTGCTGTCAAGCAAAGCTTGAATCTCCGCAAGGATTGGCGGGGTAAGAACTGCCGCGCCTCGGCGATTGGCTTCCGCAAAAAATCCACCAATACCCTTTTCCCGATATACTTTCACGCTCCGCATGACACTGATTTTGCTCACCCCGAAGGCTCGGCAAATCTCTGCTTGGCTGGCGCTGCCATTTATATAAAGTTGACTGGTTATCATCCGGAAGGTCCGCATGTCATCGATATCGTGCGAAAACACCGGCAAACTTCCGTATATATAGGTGATGGTCTGATCTCTTTTAATAAAACCAAGGTTACCGTTAATCAGAGTCATTCCTTCAGGGAATATGGGTAGCTGTAGCTGAGGCATGGCGATCGACCGGTTGAGTGAATATCCTGCACTTCTTTGGTAGACCGGTATCTTATCAAATTCTTGCGGCGGTTGCATCAGCTGGCGTTAAAGCAAACTTGTTTTTCTTATTTATAGCGATATTTCAACATACTACAGTAATATATTGCGATTGAGTTCGGGGCTGGGATCAGGTGGTCTGACGTTACGGTTTAGAACCGGTCCGCGATCAGTTCCAGGCGCTGGGCGATCATGCCGAAGAGTTCCTCCTCGGCCTGCAAAACAGCGACAAGAAAAACGCCGGTTTCCATGCCCGCCATATTCTCAGGCAAAAAGAGCAGTATCACTGCCGGGACATCGACTTGGCCCTCGGCCACGCCTGCCACTATCACGCTTATGATTGCAAGGCAGTGGAACGTATCCTTAAGAGCAAGGCGCAACCGAGGACGCTGGAGTCCATCCGCAACCGGAAGGCTGCTAGGGAACTCGGGGCGGTACTGCCGGAGATCAACCAGCGGTCCCTTGATGAGTATGATGTACTTCTTGATTTTACCGGCAAAAACGGAGGTCAACCATGAGCAAACACGAAACCGGGCTCCAGCAACTCTTTCTCGAATTGGGCCTGAACCGAATCGCTGCCGTCCTTGACGATGAACTTGGCCGGGCCGCTGCGGAGGCCACCCCGGTTACTGAACTTCTCCAGCGCCTGCTCAGCCTTGAGGTCGATGCCCGGACGGAGCGGCGGGCGGAAAGGCGAATCAAAGAGGCCAAACTGCCCGACAGAAAACTCCTGGCCGATTTCGATTTTGACTTTCAAAAAAACATCGACAAAAGGCAGATCATGGAGCTGGCCACCCTGGAATTTGCAAAACGCAAGCAGGGTCTTGTCTTCGCCGGC
>JAUYSF010000362.1 GCA_030696435.1 Desulfoprunum sp.
AAATAGGTATGTCCCCATATTTCCGCATCACAGCAGCGCGTTCTTAAAGGCTATTTGCGTGAGCTCAACAACGGACCTGCATTTGAGTTTTTTGAGAAGACTGCGCCGGTGGGTGTCGACGGTGTGTGGGCTGATAAAGAGTTTCCTGGCGATTTCTTTGCTTGTTTTGCCGGAGGCGAGATGACGTAAAATCTCCTCTTCCCTGGTGGTTATAGTATGGCCCGACTGAAATGACGTATAGCATCTATTGAATACCGTCTTGGATAGATCGTTCGTCTTAAATTGCTTGATGGACAACCGTAAAGGCAGATTTTCCATGCTCTGTAGCATGATCACATTTCCAAGTGCTAAAGATATTCTTCCGCTCTCATCCAGTTCCAGGGCCTGGATCTGTTCGAGCAGGTTGACAAATTCCCCATTTTTCCTTTTAAACCTGTAATTGTATTGCATTTGCAGGTTCATTTTATCTTCATCGTTTGGCTGTGACGAGATGAAGGTCATGATATCCAGGTAAACTTCTTTTAGAATAATATCAATTTCATCTGAATGAAGACATTGGAGAAACAATTCAATGCCCTTTTCCATGAATTCCTTGTTGGTGTAACCAGAGATATGCTCCTGCTGCTTTCCCAAAAAGTGGTATTTCCCCATTGGAAATTGCACCACATAGAAAAATGAGGCTGAGTCGGGAAGGAATTTGTCAATTATGAGGTGCTGGGTTATGTGTGCTCGTATGGTTTTCTCTTTGATATAACCACATTGTAGCACATCAGTGTATGCCTGTAAATAATTGCGCATCACTTACCTCTTCTCTGTTTACATGAGAAAATACTCAATTCTGAGTATGGACAGGAGCACAGCACACCAGCATCATAGTTACATAGTATGGAATTTTGTATCACAATCCCTAAACGTTCGCAACAGCATTACTGATCCTAGAATAGGGCCGAGTTCGACCAGGCTAAAATATGCTGGCGGTCCGATTGTTTCAGCCTGACAAGCCATTTTCAAGGATATCAGACAAGCTCTCTAACCCGTATGACTCAGGTTATGCGGAACAAACCGGGCAGATCGTTGCAATCACATTTTAAGGGGAGGAAGCTATGATACATATCGGAAAATACATATTCTTCATCTGGATATTGCCTGTGGTTGTACAAATTTTCCTGCCTCTCGCCTTTCTTCTGGCTTTTGGCATAGCAAAAGTATTGGGGAGGATTTTTGGTTTCAGGCCGGCTGCAAGGAAAATCAGCCTGACAAGCAATGTGCTTAAGGCAGCCCGGTAGCACCGTCAAAAAAACAGTGGCAGGTCCTGGTTCCACCGCATCAAGTTCCACCAGATCCGTGATCTCGTCCGGTTCTGCTTGTAAACCATTATCCAATCAAGGAGGTATGAGATATGACAAGAACAATATCGGCCATCGTGATTGCATGTATCTTTGCCATCCCCGTCGGGGCATGGGCTGTCGATACCCAAAGTGGGGAGAAAGCGGTGTCTGCGGAGATGAAAAAGCTTATTCCTCCTGACAAGATCAAAGGTGTGGATGACTTGTATCGGAAATGGCAGGAGGTACAGGCCGGGAAAAGTAAGGCTACTATTATCGATTTGCGAACCGAGGCGGAGTTCAACAGCGGTCATATCAAGAATTCAAACAATATCGATTCGGGCCATGCCTACACGATTCCTGATAAATGGGCAGACCCTGAAACCGAGATGTGGGTGCTCTGTCGGACAGCGAACAGGGCGATCTACTTTGTTGGGACATTGTATAAGTACGGATACCGAAACGTCTATTTAGTTGATAAGGGTATCGTTGGCTGGTCAGAAAAGGGATATCCGCTCGTTAATACCTATCTGGGTGAGATCAAGGTCGTGAAGTATGATAAGAAATTGAAGGAAACCTTTGCGTATCGGGAGAATAAGTAGGTCAAATGCATCCACCCTAAAGATACTTAAATAGGTATGGTGTCCGTACGCAGTAACAACCTAATATCAAACGGGTTTAAGTCCCGTCCGGGGAGTTGTCCGTTCGCCCCGGTAGCTCAAGGGAGCGGCGTCTGAGTAATCAGGGGTCGTAAGTTCCCAATTGGCAAAGCAATAGGCCGTAACGCAAGTGAACCTGCACGTAGCCTCGTTAAATGAGGGGAGGTTGAGAAACGGTCCGGCCGGTTGACACGTAGTAGCCGCGTGCGGCGAGGCGTCAGGCAAAGTCCTGGTTTTGGTTCGTCTATCAGCTTCCTACTCTACCCTTATTACTTATTCCACAGACGCTCAAAGAGTGAAAGAGATTCAGCCCCCTGTTACCAGCCCTTGGTGGCCAAGATTTCCTTGATCATCTCTTCGTTCTTTTTCTCGATAATGATCATCTTTTTGACATGGGCCTCCTTGATCTTTTCGGCCAGAAGACTGAGATCGGCCGGTTTTTCCATCAAATCGAGGGCGCCCAGTTTCATGGCCTCAATGCCCTGTTTGATGGTGGCATGGCCGGTCAGCAGGATCACTGCCAGATCAGGATTTTTCTCCTTGAGGATCCTGAGTGTTTCAATACCGTCCATCTCCGGCATCATCAGGTCGAGGATGACGGCGTCAAAGGATCCGGCTGCCACCTTTTCCAGACCTTCCTTGGCCGAGGAGGCTGTAGAAACCTGTATGTTTCTGGCTTCCATCCGCTCGGACATGACGCTCAAGAAATCCTGTTCATCATCGATCAGTAAAATTTTTTCAGACATTTCGGCCTCCTTGTGGTGATGAGATGGGACTGTAGTCTGCGCCATTTTTTGCCGGGAGTATCAGCTCCGTCATGCAAGGCGCAGAGTCAGTGCATTTTTGCTGAAGTCGGGCACGAGGCTTGCCCCGAGAGCGGCGGAGATATCATCATAACCTTCCGGCATCTGGCCCGGAAAGGCCTCGGCAAGTTTATCGATTCCGGCAATATGCAGGCAGATCCCGGAATCGGTTCTTTCGGGAGTCAGGCTCAGTGTCCCGCCGGCGCTCGTGGCCGCGATGGCGAAGTCCAGACAGAGCCAGATCAGGTTTTCCAGGAGAAAAGGGTTGGTGGTCAGAGTGGCCGGTTCCTGTGGCACCGCCATTTCCAGGATAACCTTACGCATTGCGGCCGGACGACCGGCCAAGTTGGCCACCAGTCCGGCAAGTTCGTGCAGGTTGACCTGGAGGTTGAACTGATCGACGCTATGGGCGAAGCGGCTCATGTTTTTGAGGATCTCGTCGGCCCGGTGGATCTGTTTGAGAAAATTCTGGGCCGTCCTGTTCAGACGTTCCGGGTCGATGGCCGAACCCCGCTGGGCGGCAAAGGTCAGGTCTTCGAGCAGCCCGGCGTTTTCGTTGATGATCGCCAGGACATTTTTTAACTCATGGGAGATCGAGGCGGACACCTTGCCGAAAAATTGCAGTCCCGATTGTCCGATACTGTCGTAGGGCGTGGGCATGGCAGTCTCCTATTCTTCCGTGGCTTGCTTGATCTTGGCCAGGAGGATGTCGATGTTGATCGGCTTGATCAGATAGCAGCAGGCCTCGGAAGTACCGGCTTTATAGTCGTCTTCCGAGCCGTGGCCGGTGAGGAAGATAAATTTCATTGTTGGACTTTGTTTTTCCAGCAACCCCTTCAGTTCGATACCGCTGATCCCCGGCATTTTCATATCGAGGATGGCCAGATCGTAGACCTTTTTTTTGGCCAAAACCAGGGCATCGGCACCTTTGGTGGCATAATCGACTTCTATGTTTCTGAATGAGAGGCGTTCGGCCAGGGTGGCGACGAACTCCACCTCGTCATCGACGAGTAACACACGCATGATTTATTTCTCCGCTGTTTTTGGTGGAGGTTCCAGGGGCAGGGACACTGTGAAGGTCGTACCCGCGCCCTTCTTACTTGTGACATGGATTTTGCCACCGAGCTCTTGGACCAGGCCATAGGTGATCGATAGGCCGAGGCCGGTGCCGCCGGTCTTGGTTTTGGTGGAATAAAAGGGCTCATAAATCTTGCCCAGATCCTCTTCGGACATGCCGCAACCGTTATCGGTAATCCTGGTGATGATGTGTTGTGTATCGTCCTGACGTACAGCAATATCAAGTTTACCTCCAACATCCATTGCACCGAAGGCATTGTTGACGATATTAAGGAAAATCTGCTGTAATTTACCACGATCACTCTGGAACTCCGGGATATCGGCGGCAATGTCGAGGTTAACCGCAATATTGCGGTATTCCGCCTCCTTCTGCAGAAAACCGAGGACCTCGTCGAGGACCTTCTCCAGACTGATGGACTCGATGGTCACTTCCATATGCCGGGCAAAACCCAGCAGGCGCTTGGTGATGGTGCCGCAGCGTTCGACTGAGGCCAGGATCGAATCGATCAGGCCAAGGATCCGGGCGTCGGCGGCATAGGTCTCGACATAGGTGAACAGGTCCTTGATCAGCCCGGCCTTCTCGTTGATGATGGCCAGCGGATTGTTGATCTCGTGGGCTACTCCGGCTGCCAGCCTGCCGATCGAGGCCAGCTTGTTGGAATATTCCATCTCGTGCAGGATCATCAGTCGACGCTGATCGGCCAGATAGACGTTGTTGACCAGATAGGTCGAGAAACCGAGGATGACCATGAGAATGACGGTGATGCTGACGGCCAGGAATCCGATGAGCTTCAGGCGGGTTTCAGACCATGACTGCATCATATCCTTCTTGTGCTTGACGATCATCAGGATGTAGGGCGAATCTGGGATGTAGGCCGAACAGATGATGACCTGATCACCGGCAATGTTCTTGTCCTCTCGTATTTCGGTATTATCGGAATAGGCCGGGATGGCATAGGCGATTTTTTCGAAGATCTTACTCTGGTAGCGGGTGGGTGTCTGGATGATGCCCTGATGATTGATGAGAAAGGCGTCACCGCGGCCACTCAATTCAAGTGAGGAGAGGTGTTCGTTGAAGAGGATGGTATCGAGGGCGGTGCGCAGGATATAAAACGATCCATCCGGCAGATTGTGCCTGACGGCGATGACCAGATGCGGCACCTTGCGGAAGCCTAGAAAGACATCGCTGATGTGAAAGCCCTTTTCCTGAACCTCTTTGAACCACTGCTGATCACTGTAGTCTTTGCCTTCAAGGGTGTAGGGCCCGACATAGGTGGTCTGGAAACCATTTTTGTCAATCACTCCCAGATCGACAAAGCCGCCAAAACTGTCCCGCAGATTCTTCAGGAGGGCCGCCAGTTTTTCGGGATTGTTGAGATCATCGACAGACTTGTCATGGACGATAAAGGACAGGGCTGATTTACGCTCACTGAGGAAAAAGGAAATGGCCCGTCTGGCATTGGAGGCGACCCGCAGGGTCCGGAGCAGGTTTTCCGACTCGATCGATTTTTGGGTGAAGTTGTAGTCTACGGCGGTGATGAGGATGAGCGGCAGCAGCGTCACGGCAGAGGTGAGCAGGATCGCCCAGCGCCAGATGAGGCTGTAGTTGAACATCTGGCGGAACGGCCCGCTGGTAACATTTCGGCTTTTGAGAAAATCCGGGCTGATTTGTTCAAAGATTGACATACACACCTCTTGCCAGGCTCATGAGATGGACAACATACGCGCTTGTCGTTGGCATTGGCTTCATCGGTATCGAAATCGCCATCGCTATCGAATCCTTGCTGTTTCCGGCATTTTCATCGTGCTTGGATTTTTTTCCGACCGCAAGAGTTTTTCCCCGCCGCTGTCTTTTCGTTGCAGTGGGCGATTTCGATATCGATCCCGATTTCGATTATTCGTCGAAATCGGGGGCTGAATAGTTCTGCTTATCTCTTTGTTGTCTTCTTGCCCTGTACCTTCTCGTTGGCCTTCATCAGGGTCTGGCTCAGCAGGGAGATGTCGACCGGTTTTTGGAGGAAGGCGAAGGCCCCCAGTTCCATGCAGACATCCTTGTCTTTTTCGGTGCCGTGGCCGGTGAGGACGATGACCTCGATATCCGGGTTGGTCGATTTCACCTGGCGCAGGACCTCAATACCGTCGATTCCCGGCATCCTCAGATCGAGGATCATCACCTCCGGCTCTTCGTCTTTGATCATGCTCAGGGCCGATTCGCCATCATAGGCCACGGCGGAGCCCATATCCCGCATGATCAGGCGCTCGGACAGGGTCTGGACAAAATCGCGCTCATCATCGACCAGAAGCACCTTGGACGGTACCTCAAAGTCGTATTTTCGGTAGATGTCAGGTTGATAGAAACCCTCACCGATTTTGGTGGTGACACTAGTAACACCAGAGACCTTCTCGACGATGGATTTCAGATCTTCTTCCAGGCGGGAGAGCATCAGCACGTTTTTATTGATGGTCAGGGTGATAGCACCTTTTTTGGCGTCGACGCTGACATTGTGTCCTTCCTGGGCCAGCTTGACATCAACCTGGGCGGCCAGCAGGAAATCGTCGATGGCACCCTGCGAATGGGGCGTCCTGGCTACAACATCGCTGTCGGCCTTTTCCAGAATGAGCGAGGTGGCGCTTGATATGTCGGTCTTGTCCATCGGGATGACAATATCATAGAGACTGGCCGCCCATGGATCTTCGCCGCGGTTCAGCATCTTCACCCAGGCTGCCAGATCTTCATCCTGCTGGCGGATATGCTGCAGGGCAGCCTTCTCGGCGACACCTTCCCGCTGCATGGCCTCGTTAATCCTGAATTTGATCTCACCAACAAGACAGATCCGCAGCACATGGTTGATTTTTTCCGGGATAAGAAAACTTGCCGGACCGGTGATGAGCAGCTTGTCGTCGGTCAGGATAGTGGCCAGGGCCAACCGCAGGTGAGCGACTGAACGCTCTTTTTCATGGGTGAAGCGGTTGAAGACCGAGGTTTTGGCGGAAAAGGCGCCCATGATTTTGGCCTCAGTCATGCCGGATGTTTGCCCGGCTTGGGCGATAATGTCCTTGATATCGACCAGTCTGTAGTCACTTTTTGCCGATATTTCCTGAATGACCGCTGCCTTGTTGCTGAAGGCCGCTCCAACTATTGTTATAACAGACATATATTCTCCTTTATCGACTCTATATTAAGCAATATAGCACACATTGGTCAGTGGGCACTGGCTTTCTTCGGATATCTTGTGGGCAGTCTCATGCACCGCACAGATCGCCTTCTCCATGGTGGAATAGATATGATCCCGGCCGATCTTCTCGATCAGATGGGTTCTTTCGAGTACGGCCATGACGGTCTCGTTGACCCCGCAGAAGGAGATATCCATACCGGCGCTTCTGACAGTTCCTACCACCAATGATAGCACTTCCTCACCGGAGGCATCAATGTCATTCATGCCGTTGGCGACGATGATGATATGTTTCAGGTCTTTTTTATTCTCCATCCTGGCGCTGATCTGGTCTTCGAGATAACTGGCGTTGGCAAAGAACAACGGCCCGTCGAAGCGGATCATATCGATGTACTGACACTCGCGCAGGCCATGGAGCACTGAGTTGACCAGGGATTCGTCTTCATGCCGTGAGAGCGAGGAGACCGTGGGGCGCATGCTCTTGAAGAGAAAGACGGCAAGTGAGAGGCCGACACCGATTATGATACCCTTATCGAGATGCGGGGCGAAGGCCAGCGTCGCGAGAAAGGAGATGATGGAGATGGTCCCGTCGTATTTTTTGGCCTTCCAGGCATGGACAAAACCTGAGGCGTTGATCAGCCCGATGACCGCCATCATGATGACCGCCGCCAATACCGCCTGGGGCAGATTGTAGAGCAGGGGGGTGAAAAAGAGCAGGACGAGGGCTACGGTTATACTGGTAAAGACACTGGAGAAGCCGCTGACCGCTCCGGCACCGAGGTTGACGGCGGAACGTGAGAAAGAGCCGGAAGCGGGATAGGCACTGGTCATCGAACCGAGGATATTGGCAATACCCTGACCGATCAGTTCCTGGTTCGGATCAAGTCGCTGGCCGGTCTTGGCGGCCATGGCCTTGGCGATCGAGATAGCCTCCATGAAACCAAGCAGTGAAATAATGATCGCGCTTGACAGCAGATGTGAGAAGGCTCGCATATCCATCGCCGGCATGCTCAAAGAAGGCAGGCCCTTGGGGATCTCCCCAACTACTGCCCCACCGCCCATCATCTTCAGTTCTGCGGTCTTGAGGGCACTGTTGCCGACCTTGATGCGCCAGGTTCGCCCATCATCCTTGGCGCCCTCAGGGCTTTCTCCTACCAGATAGAAGGAGAGTTTGCCATCATCCTGTGGGATAGCCTTGAATAGGAGTTCCCGAAGTTCCTTGCGATACTCTTTGGCCTGGTGATTGAGCTCCTTGATATCGAGCTGTATGTGCATGTTTTCATGTTCGGCATCCAATACGGCAGCGGTATCATGCGCTTTCTTGGCCTCGTCGAGGACCTTGCTCACCTCTGTTTGTTTATTTTCCAGGGCCGGTTTGGCCTTGAGCGCGGCATTGAATGAGGTGATCAGTTCCTTGGTCTTGTCCGACTGGATGGTGGCAATATCAACCTTGGCGTCATGCTGGAAGCCGATGGCCCAGGCAATGACCGTAGTCAGGGCCACTGCCACCAGGACGTTGGGGATCTTGGGGGCGACCTTTTTCAGGATAAACATCAGGGCAAAAGCGCCAACGCCAAAGACGAAGGTCGGCCAGTGCGTGTAGTGTATCGCACTTTTGCAGACCTCGATAATGGTTTCATAATGGTGTTCCGCGCCGTCAACATAGACCCCGAACATCTTCTCGAGTTGTGAGGTGAAGATGATGATCGCGCCGGCGTTGGTGAAACCGTTGACGACGGGGTGGGAGAGGAAGTTGACCACGAGACCGAGGCGCAGGACGCCCAGGAGAAACTGGAAGACGCCGACGATCAGCGAGAGCAGCAGGGCATAGGCGATGTAGCCTTCGCTGCCTGCTGTGGCCAGGGGGGCGAGCGATGCCGCTGTCAGAAGAGAGACCACGGCCACCGGGCCGGTTGAGAGCTGGCGACTGGAGCCGAACAAGGCCGCAAGCATCGGCGGCAGGAAGGCCGCATAGAGGCCGTAATACGGCGGCAGGCCCGCCAGCTGGGCATAGGCCATCGATTGAGGGATAAGAACCAGGGCTACGGTCAGACCGGCAATGAAATCAGCCCGGAAACTGCCCGCGTTGTACCCCTTTAACCAACTGAGAAATGGAAAAATTTTTGTCAGCATGCACTCCACCTATTGTTGTTTGTTATCAACCATTCTGCGGCACGACGCTATCAATTCACTGTAGAGCGGTCCCGCATTATACAAATTATTGCGTTCCAATTGGAGAATCCCATCGACCATGGCCAGGATGATCAGAGCGGTCTTTCTGGTTGATATTTCACAGATTGAACCGTCTTGCTGGCCGAGCGTCAGGGCCTTTTCATAGATATCGACGAGGCAGGTATAAATGTCTTCGAGGTAGCTGCGACAGATCGGATTCACCGCAGCCAGCTCATAGGTATAATGGCGATGCAGCAGGAGGAACCATTCCTTTCTCATGGCTGCGAGGTGCAGATGAAAGGAAACGGCGCCAAGGAGCATCTCGAGCCCCGAGTCAAATTTTTCTTCCTGGAAATAGAGTGAGAATTCCTGAACGATCCCGGTCTTCACGCTCTCAAGGACGGAGACGAAGAGATCTTCTTTGGTTTTGAAGTGATAGAAAATAGTGGCCCCGGCGATGTCGGCTATCTTGGCCACTTCGGTCATCGAGGTAGTAGAAAAACCCTTGTTGGCAAAGAGGACTGTTGCCACGTCAAGGATAGCGGTTTTTTTGGATGTTTTCGTCATTGGAACCTGCTGGAGGTCTGAAAGAGCCATACTGACTGATCAGTCAGTTAGTACAATACTGATCTGAAGCAGTCAAGAAAAATAATATTCAAAGGCTATTTTCTATGCAGAGAGGGTGAATAGCGGGGGACATAGCAGGGTATTGGCAGAATATGGAGATCCGGCTATATTGGCGCGAGGATGTAATTCCATTTATAAATCAAGATGGAAACGAGAAGGCAAGCGAGCAGCGACGAGACAGTACATTGAGTACGGCGAGGAGCCGCACAGCGTAGCCGACGAAGTTAACGCTTGATTTGGAAATGGAATATCAGGTGGATTTCTGTTCGGGCTGTATTCCACAAGACTATTCGAGGAGGGTGATACATGGGGTATTCAATCACACCGCTTTTGACCGGGGTGCGTAACCCTGATCAGGGAATCATGACCTACCAGCAGGGCTATGGTAAACGGATCTGGCTACCGATCTGGTCGTTTCTGCTGCGGGGGCAGGGCAGAAATATCCTGGTCGATACCGGTCTCGATGAGAACGAATTGTTTGTGCCGCAAGGCTTTATCGATGAGACCGGGCTTGTGCCGCAGTCTCTGATGGAGGGCCTGGTGCAGGAGGGTTTGAGTGTCGAGGATATCGATATCGTTATCAATACCCATCTCCATGATGATCATTGCGGTAACAATGCCCTGTTCCCCCGGGCGACCTTTTATGCCCACAAGGATGAGATCGCCTTCTGCCACAACCCGCACCCGATCGATCACCGCTATGACACCTGCTTTATAGAAGGCATACCTTTTGTTGAGGTTGACTGTGAGAGGGAGATTTGCCCGGGCATCAGGGTTCTTCTCTCGCCTGGCCATAGCGTGGGCGGGCTCTCGGTCCTGGTCGAAACGGCTGAGGGCCCGGCGGTTATCACCGGTTTCTGCTGCAACGCCGCGAATTTCCCGGCAAACGGCCCTGCTGTCTGTCCAGGGGTGCACCTCGATGCTATCGCCGCCTGGGACTCGATCCAGAAGATCAAGGGGCTGGGGGTGCGCATCCTGCCGATGCACGATCTGGGATTGCAGAAAATCTCCGGCTGAAAAGGGGCATAAGGCCTTCTCCTGCTGCCATCGGGGAATGCCTGTTTTATGCACGTGTCACGAAGCTATGGGAATATGGACATGTTTCCTGTATACTCCGTGCGCCCGTCCTGCCAGTTCTGATGGGTATACGAATAAATCGAACTTAAAGGTAGCGCATGCCCTCTGTCTCCATCATTGTCCCCACACTGAACGAAGCCGGAAATATCGAGCCTCTGCTGAAGAGGATATTCAAGGTGCGGGATGATCACAATCTTGATCTGGAAGTGGTCTTTGTCGATGACGCCTCAACCGACGGCACCTGCGATGAGATCAGGGCCTGGCAAGGGGCATTTCCCGTACACCTGGTCACCCGCGTGCGTGACGATGGCCTGGCCGGGGCCGTCATGGCCGGGGCCAGGGCCGCCGCAGGAGAATACGTGGTGGTGATGGATGCCGATCTCAGCCACCCCCCCGAAGCGATTCCCGAGCTCTTGGCCCCGCTCCTGCTCGGTAGCCATGATATGGTCATCGGCAGTCGCTATGTCACGGGCGGTGCGACGCCGGAATGGCCGCTACAGCGCAAAATCTCCTCAAAACTCGCAACCCTGCCGGCCCGCTTTTTTACAGACGCGAGAGATCCGATGGCCGGGTTGTTTGCGGTCAGGCGTTATCGACTGGCTGATCTGAACCGGCAGGTGAGCGGCTTCAAAATCGGTCTTGAACTGTTGGCCACGGCGGAGGTTGATCTGCGGGTGACCGAGATCCCCATTGTCTTTCACGACAGGTACAAGGGGATGTCAAAGATGAATTCCAAGGTGATCAGCGATTATCTCAGACAGTTGCAGCTCTTTGTCGGTGCCGGATTTCTACCTGCCAAGGGCACAGCGCTCCCGGTGTTTCTTACCGTGTTATTGGGATGTTTTACTGACTATGCCCTGCTGCAGTTTCTCGTCGGTGCGGGAAGACTTCCAGCAACCGCCCACGTCCTCAGCTTTTTGGCAGCTTCTGCCGTAGTTTTTCTCTCGGGTCTCTGTCTTCTCAGGCTGAAAAAATTCTCAGATATGCGGCTGACGGTGGGCCGTGCCGCCGGTTTCTGGCTGGTAAGCCTCTTGGTCCTTTTTCTGCGGGGCGGGCTGCTGGGCGGCTTGACCCACCTGGCGGGCTGGTCCTGGCAGTCCGCCATTGTTGTGGCGGTGATTTTTGCGGCAGTTGCCAGTTATCTCGGCAATAGTCTGTTCATCTTTACCGTCGGGGCAGGACGGATCAACGCCGAGTTGCGCTGGCGCTATCTCGGGCTTGCGGTGATGGTCTTTCTCTTTGTGCTGCGCCTGCTCTATGCCGGCCTGCCGGAGCTTCTTGAAGAGGAGGCCTATTACTGGAACTATGCCCGGCACATGGATATCGGGTTTCTTGATCATCCACCCATGGTGGCTGCCCTGATCTGGCTGGGTACGGCGGTTTTTGGCGACACCGAGTTTGGGGTACGGATCGGGGCGCTGCTTTGCTGGTTCATTACCGCCTGGTTTGTCAATAGACTGGCAAATGTGACCTTCAACAGGAGCATCGCCTTCCGCAGTGTCCTGCTCTATAGTCTTCTGCCCTTCTTTTTCGGGGTCGGTCTGGTAATGACGCCCGATGCCCCGCTGGTGGCCTGTTGGGCCGCCTGCCTGTATTTTCTCCATCTTGCTCTGGTCAGGGAGGAGCGAGGGGCATGGCTGGGAGTGGGCGTGAGTCTGGGTCTTGGTATGCTCTCCAAGTACACCATTGTCCTGCTGGGGCCTGCGACCCTGCTCTTCATGCTTTTTGACCGCCGAGCCAGATTCTGGTTCTGCAGGCCGCAGCCCTATCTGGCTGCCCTCCTTGCCCTCGTTCTGTTTCTGCCGGTAATTATCTGGAATGCCAACCACGGCTGGGCCTCCTTTGTCTTCCAGAGTCAGGGCAGGATCAAGGATGTCTTCATGTTTTCGGGCCATAAACTGCTGGCTGACATCTTCCTGCTTATCACCCCGGCCGGTGTGCTGGCCCTGGTTTCTTTGCTCATAGCAGGGCAAAAACATTACAGTTTTTCCAGGTCGAATGGCTCGGCAGAGGACAGATCGGCCTATCTCTTCACCCTCTGTATGGTGCTGGTCCCTCTGTCGGTATTCTTCCTCTTCAGTCTGACCAAAGAAGTAAAACTGAATTGGACCGGGCCGCTCTGGCTGGCTCTGCTGCCCTATATGGCCCTGACCATGAAGGATTTGGGCAGTAAGGTAGCCATCGATGGTTTTGTCCGCTGGCAGCGCCGGCTCTGGCCGGGCATTGTCGTGACAGTCATGCTGGTCTATGCGGCTGGGCTGCACTACATCACCCTTGGTCTGCCGGGTGTGCCGCAGGTCCAGGGGGCCTTTCTCAATGGCTGGTCTGAACTTGCCCAAAAGGTCGATCTGATCGTCGACAAGGTCGAGAAAAAGACCGGCCGGCGGCCATTGGTCGTGGGCATGGATTTTTACCAGGTCGCCAGCAGCCTGGCCTTTTATCGCAGCCATAATGGTGGGACTGGTCTTGAATCAGAGAGAAGCAGGGCAATTAATGAAACCTTGTCATGGCATGTCTTTGGCTGGCGGGGCTTGATGTATGCCTACTGGTTCCCGCCCGCTGATCTTGAAGGACAGGATATGCTGCTGATTTCTGCGAAAAAGGAGCCGCAGCGCATTGACTATTTCAAGCGGTATGTCGGAAAGATTTATAGCCCCCACAAGATTTCCATTAGAAAAAATGGCGAAGTCCTAGGCCGTTATTATGTCCGTCTGGTACGCGGTTACCACCAAATTCCCACCCAACCCTGAAGCAGAGTGCTTGAAGCACCTGTTGTGTCGACCGTTGCACATCCCCCCCGACTGAATGGGCGGAGAAGATTCTCTTCGTCCAACCTCTCAAACCTTTTTCTTTCCACCACCGGCCAGCTTGTGCGGATCGAGCAGATGCTCCAGAGTGGTTCTGGGCAGCTCTGTTTCGTCAAGGGCGACATCGAGAATCGATCTGTTCTGCTGCACGGCGATCTTGGCCAGTTCAGCGGCCTTCAGATAGCCGATGGCCGGACTCAGTGCTGTGACCAGGATGGGATTCAGCGACAGCTCCCGCTCACAGACTGCTCTGTTTACCTGCAGACCGTCGAGAGCCTGCTCGGCAAGTGATCTGGCGCTGCCTGCCAGGAGATCGATGGATTCCAGCAGGCTTGCGGCCGCGAGGGGCAGCATGGTGTTCAGCTGGAAACTGCCGGCTTGCCCGGCCAGGGTGATGACGGTATCGTTACCGATGACCTGGGCCGCCGCCATGCAAATGGCCTCGGGGATTACCGGGTTGACCTTGGCGGGCATGATGCTTGATCCCGGCTGCAGGGCCGGCAGGGTGATCTCGCCGATGCCGGCCAGGGGGCCGGAATTCATCCAGCGCAGGTCGTTGGCGATCTTGCTGAACACCACGGCAATGGTTTTGAGATGCCCGGAGATCTCAACCACGGTATCGAGGCTACTCAGACCTTTGAAAAAGGAGGGAGCCGAGGTACAGAGAAGACCCGTGATCTCAGCCAATCTGACCATAGCCTGCGCCGGAAAGTCCGGATGGCAGTTGATGCCGCTGCCTACCGCGGTGCCGCCCAAAGGCAGGCGGAGCAGGCGGGGCAACGCGTCGCGGAGTCGCTCGCGGCACTCATCGATCTGTCCGGCCCAGGCCTCCATCTCATCCTGCAGATAGATAGGCAGGGCATCCATAAGGTGAGTCCGCCCGGTTTTGATTACGTCCCGGTACTCTTCACCTTTTCTCCGGATGGAGGCGGCGAGCCCGGCCAAAGCGGGATCGAGACTGTGGCTGATGGCCTTTGCCGCCGAGAGATGCAGGGCTGTCGGGATCACGTCGTTGCTGCTCTGACCAAGGTTGACATGGTCATTGGCTGAGAGGGTGACGCCTTTTTTGTAGGCGATGCCGCAGATGACCTCATTGATGTTCATATTGCTACTCGTGCCTGAGCCCGTCTGCAAAACCGGGACCGGGAATTGTTCTGAGTACTTACCCTCGGCAATTTCGCGGGCGGCATCTCTGATGGCCTCACCTCGCGTCTGGTCGAGCAGACCAAGCGCGGTGTTGGTCTCGGCGGCAGCCTGTTTGACCTCTGCCAGCGCTCGGATAAAGGATGTTGGCAGTCGTTTATCAGAGATGGTGAAATTATCCACGGCTCGCTGGGTTTGGGGTCCGAAGAGGGCATCTGTGGGAATGTTTACGGCGCCCATGCTGTCGTGCTCTGTGCGATAGGTTTTCTCAGTCATGACGGACCTCAAGAGGGTGGAAGGACAAGGAGATTCCTGGTTGCTTACTCTGATGGTAAAAGTAATTCATTATTGTGAGAAATTCTGCACATTTTCTCACAATAATTGGCAGAAAATTCGGAAAACAACAGCCAGTATCCGGGCTCAGGTAATGAATCTGTCGGAAGATCTGAGAGATAGTTCAAGAAAAGGGAAGGGGAACGGCAGGTGATGGTTGACCTGCCGTTCGCAGAGGTTTATTGCGTCTATCAGGCCTTGAACACCGGATTTTCTTTCAGTGCCTTGGTGGCCCTGGCGATATTGGAGCCGTGCAGTCGGGCGACACTCAGGGCCTCGTCGCTGACTCCGACGGGATTGAGGTTTTCATCTCCTGTTCTGCCGTAGGCTCCCCATTGCATGCCGCCTTTGGCGTACCCAGGGGTGTTTTTCGGCAGGGGGATCATAATCATTCCTAATTCGGCGATATTATTAAGCATGCTGAGCATGGTCAGCTCGGCCCCGCCGCCTGCCCCACCAAAGCCGCTGCCGGTGGCAAAGACGCCGGCCACCTTGCCGATGGCCAGATCCTGCATCCAGAGGCCCGAACAGACGGTATCGATGAGTTTTTTCAGCCGCCAGTCCATACCGCCCATATGAACGGGGCTGCCGAAGATGATGCCGTCGCTGGCGGTCATGTCATCGGCGACGACCTCTTCGGCCTTTTTCACCACAGCCTCGGTCCCCGGTACCAATGTAACTCCTTCGGCAACGGCATGGGCCATTTTTTCGGTGTTGCCGTAATCACTTGCGTAAACAACGAGTATCTTTGCCATTGTATGTCTCCTTATGAAGGTTCACTGCACGTTCAGGTGGAAAGCCCTGCCTTGTCAAAATTGCGCTGGTATGAGCCCGCCTTTGGTCATAATCTGTAAAATTTCAGATGGTTCTCGATTATGGTACCTGACACGCTAGATATGATTCGCCCTGTTGTCAAGGAGGAGAGAATGTGTGCTGTCGTGTGATCAGATGCCGCACATGCAACCGCCGAGGCGGACGATGGGTTTTGCCTCGGTACAACAGGCCTGGATGGCATCTTTCACCAGTTGCAGGGCCTCGGGATCTGGAACCAAGTCAGCGGTTTTGACAAAGCCGAGGTCGGTGAGAATCAGGTGGTGTGTGCATGCCAGGCCGTTTTTTTCCATGACGAGTCTGGCGCAACTTGTCTGACAGCCGTCAACGGCGATGATAATCCTGGCCTTCTGGGCCTCTGAGATAAAGGTAGCGAGTCCGGTAGCGATTCCGGCGAGGCAATACAGTTTGCCGAAACCCTCGCGAGTCAGTTCAACTCCTGCCATGTTGGTCAATTGCCCGACATTACTGGCCCCCGAGCAGGGCAGTATAATAATGTCGCTTGGGGCTATCGGGGTACAGGGAGGGGGCATATTCTTTCCTTCGCTTGTTTGCTGAAAAACGTCCACACGTGATCAGGTTGATACGAGCTCAAGTGCCTGCGGTTGGCGGTCTCTGGTCATACTGCGATAGTGTGTTGCCTTGTCCGGCTTGTCAAGAGGAGGTGAACATTTTTGAGGTGTTCCGGGCTGGTCCTGCGTCAAGGCCTGGAGGCTGGCACGCTGTCGAAAAAGAACCGATGGCCTAGCCGATGCACAAAGATTCTTCTGGATATTGCCGGAGAATACACAGATAATAATCCGTATGGTGGCTGAGAAATGAGCCACAAGAGATGAGGTAACGAAGCCTCATCGACCTTCGACTTGACTATGTCAGTAAGCCCGTCATGCCGGATGACCTGTATCGCCAGCTCAATATCTGTTGCAGCGGGCGCTAGGAGTCTGTCGGGATGTAGAAATTTTTTCTCAGATCAAGGCATTTTCGAAGATTAAGCGCAGTCATATAGTTGATATTGCGAGCATTAATTTTCGAAAATAACGCAGAGATGGGGGAAAAGGGCATAATCCGACAGGCTCCTAGAGGTGTCAGCAGTCAGAGGACGATCAGGCGGCTTTCCACAGGCCATGCAGGTTGCAGTAGGCCCGGGCGGATACCGTCGCGGCTTTGCAGGGGAAAAATGCGGCAGGCTTGTCTCCGGGTTTGAGAAATTCTCGGTAGACGGTACCCTCGACGATGAGTTCGATCCACTCGATGAAATGCTCGGCGGACATGGGGTGATCGACGGAACCGACATTGACCTGCCAGCCGCCATCTTTTTTGACCAGGACGGGGATATGTTTTTCCACGGCGGCATCGGTGGTGTTCTCTTTCATTCTGGCCATCGGCTGGCCGCAACAGACCAGTTCTCCGGCGCCTCCGGTAAGGACTTCAACGATATTGCCACACACAGAGCATTTGTAGACTTCCATTTTCTCAGCCATAGTAGAACCCTCCAGAAAAGTGATTGTGAAATGTGAAAAACACGGAGACAGCATGCCTGACTTTTCCCCTGTGTTAGGAGAAAACATAATACTGATTACTATCTGCATTATAGAAAAGATGTCAAGGGAGTCATTTTGCGGAAACTCGTCCTGATTGGTGGCGGCCATGCTCACCTGCTGACCATCCGCAATATCCCTCGTTTTGTCGAACGGGGCTTTTGTGTGGAAGTGGTTGGCAGCTCGCCGTTTCATTACTACTCGGGGATGGGACCGGGCATGCTTGGCGGGACCTACGGGCCGGCGGAAATCCGCTTTTCCAGCCAGGAAGATGTGGAACGGCAGGGCGGTCGCTTTATCCACGATACGGCGATAGCAATTGATGCTGATAAACGCCGGATCCTCCTGCAGTCCGGTGCATCCCTGGCCTACGACATCCTCTCCTGCAACTGCGGCAGTCAGGTCTCCGGCTTACGTTTTTCTGCCGATTCCGACAGGGTCTTCATGGTCAAGCCGATTGAGAATCTCCTGAGTCTGCAGCAGAAAATAGTGCAGCGCGGGGGAGCGGAGACAGTGCATATCGCCATCATTGGCGGCGGGCCGTCAGCCGCCGAGATAGCCGGCAATATCCTGCAGTTGGCACGAACCAGGAGGCTGCAGGCCGTGCAGGTGGCGATATTTTCAAGGCACCGTTTTATGGGCCAATTCCCGTTGCGAACGCAAAGGTTATGCCAAGAATCTTTGGCCGGTCGTGGAGTGACATTCTTTGCCGGTCAGCAGGTGGAGGCAATCCGGGCTGGCGGGCTTGAAACCGGAGACGGCCATTTCTATCCAGCCGACCTGGTTTGTGTCGCCACGGGAGTACAGCCCTCGGGCCTGTTTGCCGACTCGGGTCTGCCGA
>JAUYSF010000402.1 GCA_030696435.1 Desulfoprunum sp.
TTCACTTCGTCGTATTTCCAACTTCTTTAAGGAGGGATAACCATGGCAACAAGTGTCTACAAGATCATCGAACTCGTTGGAACCAGCGAAAAATCCTGGGAAGATGCCGCTCGCAACGCGGTCGAGACGGCCAGCAAATCACTCAAGGATCTCCGGATCGCCGAAGTCGGCAAGCTTGACATGCAGATCAGCAAGGGCAAGATCTGCACCTACAGGGCACGAGTCATGGTGTCTTTCAAATACAAGACCAAGGATAAAGATAAGGATAAATAATCCTGCCAACTCTATCCCTTTTGTGATATCCGCATTCTCTGCGAAAATGAAGGCCGGTCCGTTTTTGGACTGGCCTTCTCTTTTTCAGATGGTATCCTATCTGTGTTTTCCACAGTTTGAACGATCATAATTCTCTACCCGAGAGGGAAAGCAGTCCATGAAAACAATGCAGGTACGGGTTGAAGGCAGGGTTCAGGGTGTCTATTTCCGTGACTATACCAGGCGGCAAGCCTTGCTGGAAGGCGTCGACGGCTGGGTGCGCAACTGCCCGGACGGCAGTGTCGAAGCGGTTATCAGCGGTCCGGAAAATGCGGTTGACGCCATGCTCGACTGGCTGCAGGTGGGTTCACCGCATGCCCGAGTCCTGGCGGTACACGTCAAGGAAATCACCCCGCCCCAAACATTCCCCAATTTTCAGATCAGGTACTGATTCCCCATGCTCCTGCACATTGACAAGCTCAGTACCTCGATCACCGTTGAGTCTGAATCCGGCCTCAGCCGGAAACAGATCCTCCATGACGTCACCCTCTCCTCGGACAGAGGCGCGACCACCGCCCTGGTCGGCGAATCCGGCTCGGGCAAATCGGTCACCGCCCTCTCCATCCTGCGCCTTCTCGAAGAGAGCAATCAGGTGACCAACAGTGGCTCCATCGTCTTTGACGGCCAAGAGATACTGGGGATGGATCGCGAAGAGATCAGGGCCATCCGCGGCAACCGGATCGCGATGATCTTCCAGGAGCCGATGACCTCGCTCAATCCGGTCTACCCGGTCGGCAACCAAATGCTCGAACCCCTGATGCTGCACCAGAAGATGAGCAAAAAAGAAGCGGAACGGGAGGCCATCCGCCTGCTCGACCGCACCGGCATAGAGGAACCTGAGGCCCGGATGCGGGTCTATCCGCACCAGCTTTCAGGTGGCCAGCGCCAGCGTATCATGATCGCCATGGCCCTGGCCTGCCGCCCGGCCCTGCTCATCGCCGACGAGCCGACCACTGCCCTTGATGTCACGATCCAGGCCCAGATCCTTGAGCTGATCCAGGATCTCCAACAGGAATTCGGCATGGGCCTGCTGCTGATCACCCACGACCTGGCCATGGTCCGCAAGGTCGCAGGCAACATCTACATTATGAAGGATGGCAGGATTGTCGAGCACGGCCCGACCGAGCAAATCTTTAACCGACCGACCGACGACTACACCCGCCATCTCATGGCCGCCGTTCCCGAGGCCGCTCCGGCGAGAAAAAATGAAGGCCCGGTGATTCTGGAAACCAGAGGCCTGAGCTGCCACTTTCAGCTCCCTGCCGGCTGGGAGACTCCTTTTAAGCGCCGGATTAAGACGATCAAGGCCGTTGACGATGTCAGCCTGCAGTTACGCGAAGGCACGACCTGCGGCATTGTCGGCGAATCCGGCTCCGGCAAGACGACACTCGGCCTGGCGATCCTGAAACTGGTGCGCAGCCAGGGGCCAATCCTCTTTGACAATCAAGACCTGCAGTCCCTCTCCAACCGGCAGATGCGCCCCCTGCGCCGGACAATCCAAATCGTCTTCCAGGATCCCTTCTCGTCTCTTTCGCCCCGGCTGACGGTGCAGGAAATTATTGAAGAAGGGCTCAAGGTCCATAACCTCGGCGGCAGTCGGGAGGAGCGCTTCGAGCTGGTCGCCTCGGTCCTGCGGGAAGTCGATCTCGATCAGGAGATGGCCCATCGCTACCCCCACGAATTCTCTGGTGGGCAACGCCAGCGCATCGCCATCGCCAGGGCTATCGTCCTCAAACCCCGGCTGCTCATCCTCGACGAACCGACCTCAGCCCTCGATATGACCATCCAGGCCCAGATCATTGCCCTGCTGCGCGACCTGCAGGAGAAATACCGGATGACCTATCTCTTTATCTCTCATGATCTGCGGGTGGTACGGGCCCTCTCCGATTACGTGGCGGTCATGCAGCACGGCCGCATCATCGAAGCGGGCCCAGCCGGGGAAGTCTTCACGGCCCCCACGCAGGCCTACACCCAGACCCTGTTCAGGGCAGCGCTGCAGTAAGCGAACCGACCTCTTCTTTTTTCGGCCTGATCTTGTCACCGGCGATATCATCCTTGAACAGGGCATAGCCCCGCTCCATCGCACAGAAATCGCCGCACATGGTACAGGTGCCCTCATTCTCAGGCGTCCTGCTCTTCCTGATCTCGCGGGCCTTATCCGGGAACATCAGCAGACTGAAGTGCTCCTGCCAATCGCTGTCACGCCGAGCCAGGGCCACCCGTTTTTCATGGTCGCGACGGTCCGGATACTTGGCGATATCGCCGATGCGGACGGCCAGCCTGGTGGCCCGCACCCCCTCCCGCACATCATCTTCGTTGGGCAGGGCCAGGTGCTCGGCCGGGGTGATATAGCAGATCAAATCAGCCCCATGCCGGGTCGCATTGGCAGCCCCAATCGCCGCCGTGATATGGTCGTAACCGGCCCCCGAATCGGCCGGCAGCGGCCCCAGGACATAGTAGGGCGCGCCGCCGCTCATTCGTTTTTCCAGCATAATATTGCCCTCGATCTCATCAAGCGGCACATGGCCCGGTCCTTCCACCATCATCTGGCAGCCCATCTTCCGACCGAGTTCGGCCAGTTCGCAATTGATGATCATCTCGGCCATCTGGGCCCGGTCATGGCTGTCGTGGATGGCCCCGGCCCGGATGCCATTGCCCAGGGAGAGGACTGAATCGTACTTCTTCATCAACTCGCAGACCCGGTCAAACTGCTCGTAGAGCGGATTTTCCCGGTTATGATATTCCATCCACGAGACCATGAAGGTGCCACCCTTGGAGACCAGACCGCCGTAACGAAAGCCCTGTTTTTTCAGACGCTCAATGGAAAAGCGGTTGATGCCGCAATGGATGGCCATAAAGGAGATGCCGTCGGCCAACTGGCGTTCGATGATCTCAAAAAGGTATTCGCTGTCGAGCTTATTGGGATTATGGTATTTTTTTGCTGCTTCGGCGAAGGCCTGATAGAGCGGCACGGTGCCTACCGGCAGGGTGCAGGCCCCTAGGACCTCGCGCCGTACTCGGTCGAGATCGCCGCCGGTGGACAGCTCCATCAGCGTATCCGCGCCCTCTTCCTGGGCGGCTCTGGCCTTGCGCAGTTCGAGTTTGATACAGGAGATATCCGACGAGGTGCCGATAGAGGCGTTGACCTTGGTGCGCAGACCTTTACCGATGCCGACCACCTGCTGTTTTCGTCCGGGATTGCAGGGAATGACGATATGGCCCTCGGCCACCCGCTGCCGGATGGTTTCCGGCGGGATACCTTCTGCATCCGCCACCTGCTGCATCTGGGGGGTGAGCGTTCCTGAGCGGGCCAATTCGATCTGGGTTTTCATACGTGCTCCTTCAAAGGGATAAGAGTCCGGTGGGCAAAAAAAAGTCCGTGCAGCATCACACGACGCGGCACGGACTCTTTACGGACGAAAAGTCGTTCATCTCCCAGGCAGGTCTTCTGACTCACGGCTCATCCTCGGACTGCGCCTTCCCAGGGTGTTCTTCTTAGTACGAAAAACACCTCAGTGGCATCATGCAGCCCTCGTCCCCGCTTACAGCGCTGGCCCAACGTTACGGATTTGCACCGTATTCCCTTTTCACCCCCTGTACGAAACAGGGCGGCACCTGGAAGGGTATAAGCAAACATGAATGAATTTACCCAAAGTCACGGGGAAAGTAAAGCTCCTGAATCGCCTGGCAATCTTCACAGAGAGTGACGGATGAATTTATTTGCAAGGCACCATATACTCAAGTACCATTCATTGAACCCCGAGGGAAGCCGCGGGAAGAAGGTCACGTAACCAGTCATATCTTTTCCTGGATGGAGGATACACCCGCATGATCAAAGGATTCCAGTTCGTCTTCGCCCTGTACTGTCTCCTGGTGATAATGGCCGTGCACAGCGTTGCCGCCCCCCTGCCGCCATTTGCCCCTGTCGATATAACGGGAAAAATCCAGGAAGTCAGCTGGGTTGCAGAACAGCAGAGCAAGGGAATACCAGGGATGTCGGGCTCGGCCGGAAATGACCGGACCCTCCCCGCCCATTTCCTTCTCAAACTGACCGACTACACCGGGGTCAATGCCGAAACCGCCAGACAGATGACCAGTTATATTGATGGGCACGCCCTCGGTGAAGAGTCGGAAAAAACGCTGCCAGCCTTTATCATGCTGCAGATCAACCATGAGGATCGAAACCTCCTGAAAAAAGGGATGACTATCCGGCTGGACGGTTATACGGTCAAAGGCGACGAGGGCGGCACCTGGACCTCATATGCAAGACTGGAAGTCCTTCAACACGAGGATTAGACTTTCCGAAGAGGACTCTTTGACCAACCATTCCTCCCGCAACCGTGCTTATCATCTTTGGTGCGGTGGTCATGGTCAGTTTCCTGCCGCTGCTGCCAACCGCTTTTACGGCATCCGTGTTCCTGACGCCTTCGCCTCTGAGCTTAACTGGTACGCCATCAACAGCTTCGGAGCCAAGCGCTTACACAACCATATCAGGAAGAAGGGTAACCTACGAGGTATGCTTTCTAACACAAGCTTGCCAAGGAAAAGCTATATCTGCTGAAATGCAGCTTGAATAAAAATTTTCAGGCGATGCCTTGATAAAATTATATTGTAGCGATTAAATGATATATGATGTTTTCCACCTATTTCTTCCAAGTAACTTCAAGCTAAGTGGTGAAATAGTAGTTCATTTTTTTCTACAACAAAAGAGGATTAAAATTGGGAGTTTATGCATGGCTAAAAATGAATTTGAAACAATTTTGGATGTACTTAACGATACGATCAAGGAACTCTCAGAGTTTGACATATCTGGATATGTCAAAAAATTCAAAGAGAGTGATTTCTTTGATGAGTTGGTAGATAAAATAAAAGACTTTCAGCATGATGTAACTTCAGCAACTGAATGCTGTAGAGAAGCGGTACAAAATCCTATTTATGTTGGGGTTATAGGACACTATTCACATGGCAAATCAAGCCTGCTGAATTCCTTACTCTTTAACCCAAAAGCCAAACCCATATTGCCAACAGGCGAAAGTATTGTCACTTCGCTGTGCACATTGATTCAATTTTCTGAGAAAGATACTCATTCATTTTATGAGAAACGTTCGAATGAGGACGAAAATTGGCTGGATGAAAACGAATATCAGCGTAAAGTCTCAGGGAAAGTCTCTGGAATAGTCAAGGATGTAAAATATTTCAGAATCACCTTAGCTGCCAAGAATCTAGCAGGCGATGTTTTCAAAACCATGGCAGCAAAAAATATTGAGCTGTTAGATACGCCTGGACTCGGAGGCCCGTATTGGAATGATCAGTATGCACTCGAGCAGTGGATAAAAGAATTCAAGTTGATGATCGTCTGTATAAAGGCAGACAAGATTAATAATAATTCAGCAGCGGTTGTAAACTCATTTCTAAAGCATACCTCCAGACCGGTGATTCCAGTTATTACTTTTTGGGATCTGTGGCCCGAGGCAGAAGATTATAAAGGCATTTCTGATGAAATTTCTGCCAGAGCTAAGGCTGCCGATCTTATCAAAAAATATTTCACCGCAATTTCAGATTTTACCGACAAAACCATATTCGTTTCATCTAAAAACTATCATGAAGAAATACCTGTACCGTCTGACTTGGCATATCAAGTTACCGAATATTGGAATATTGACAATTTACGAAGGGCCTTATCTTCATATATTGAAGATAAATATTCTATTTTATCCAAAAAACCTGAAGAATCCAACTTAGATAGAGATAAAAAGGAACTTGTAGTCAAAAGATGCCATGATCTTTCATATAAGTTCTCTGGCTTGGAAAGCATCATCAAAAAAGAAATAGAAAAACTTACCCCTGAAAATGAATTTGAAACCCTGCTCGCTTCAGAAAAGGAAAAAATTGAGGCTGAGATGGAAAAAGAATTTGATCGAATAGTTGATAGATTGGACGATTTGATATCCTCAGGAATATCTGCCATTCCACTGAATGGGAAATGGAATGATGGCTTGAGCAACATCGGTAAAAAAGTGTCTAATCAATATAAATCACTAATTGAAGATCGCCTTAAAGATAGAATAAAAAAGATTGTTGAAAAATCACTTGTAAGGGGAATTGAATCTTATATCGAAAAAGAAACGCCAACAACACAATCAGAAAAAAAGAGAATAAATAAAGAATTGCTTACCATAAGTGAGGTTTTTATTTCTCAGCTTAACGATAGCCAACATGGCAGTAAAATTTTTTTCGCGCCATCAGGTATAAGCGATGCGGCTTTGAATATTACAGCAGCATTAATGGCCGGGATCAAAGATTTATTCATTACTAATTTACCATTGGCTATTGGACTTATAATTGCTTGGCCGATGTTAGGAATTATAGCTTGGTTATTCCCCAAGGTTGGAGGTATTCTTTTTGGAGTACTTATTATTACAATGATTACTATTTTTTTGGGTCGTTATAAGGAGGCTCTGGAAAAAACCTGCCTGGAGGTTAAAGAAAAAGCCAGAGATAATAATCGGAGACCGGATCTTCAAAATAGAATA
>JAUYSF010000413.1 GCA_030696435.1 Desulfoprunum sp.
CGAACACGGAAGTTAAGCTCTTCAGCGCCGATGGTACTGCATGGGAGACTATGTGGGAGAGTAGGTCACTGCCGAATTTCTGCACAAAGCCCCTGAATGGCATCCGCCGCTCAGGGGCTTTCTTCGTCTTAGCCCCTACAATGCAATATATAGTGATGTCCCCATATCATTGACATAGTACTGGATACGCCAGCAGGACGTCCACCGATGAAATGCGACAGGCTCCTCGGGAAAGTTTAAGGGGCCAACCGCTCGATATTCCAGCCCTCAGCCGTCTCGTTCTTAGTGTAGAGGAAACGGTCGTGCAGACGGTTTTGCCGGCCCTGCCAAAACTCAATCTCGGCCGGTTGCACCTGATAGCCGCCCCAGAAGGAGGGTATCGGCACCTTGCCCTCCCCGATTTTCCGCTTCATCTCCTGAAACTTCTGCATAAGGATCTGTCTCGAAGTCAGAGGATGGCTTTGGCTTGAAACCCAGGCCGCCATCTGGCTGTCTTTTGGGCGTGACAGGAAATATTTGGCCGACTCAGCAGCCGAAATCCGGCTCGCCGTGCCGTTGATCTGAATCTGGCGCTCCAACTCCAGCCAGACAAAGAGCAGGCTGACCCGGGAATTGGCCGCTATCTCCCCGGCCTTTCTGCTCTCGAAGTTGGTAAAAAAGACAAACCCGTTGTTGTCGTAATACTTGAGCAAAACCGTGCGCTGGCTCGGTTGACCATTACTGCCTACTGTTGCCAGGACCATAGCGGTGGGATCAGCAATCTCCGTCGTCCGAGCCTGCTCAAACCATGTCGTGAACTGTTTGATCGGATCAGGATCGAGACCTGTACGGGACAGCCCACCCTTCAGGTATTCACGACGAAAATGACTAATATCCACACGTTACCTCAATATTTTATAAACCCATCTGTACTGCTTGCATCTTAAATCTCCTGTACGAGAACAGAAGATCTGCAGCTCAGCCGTTCACGACCTTGAGACCTTCCAACTTCCAGGCCTGCGAGCCGACTGGCCTGGCCCAGGTCCACTCTTCTTCGAATTTGACCGGTGTCGTCATACTTCCGGTGACCACCTCGTTTGTCTTCTCATCGACGGTGTAGTCAAGCAGATTGGCAGTGAAAAAGACCGTGACAAAATCCTCCCGACCATCGCTGCCGGCTGCACATATTTCGACCTTACGCACAGCGATGCTCTCCAACTTGTTGATATGCCCAAGTCGACGCATCTCGTTGAACTGCTCTTCATATTCCGCAGCCAGATCATCACCGAGCAAGTGCCGGTACGACTGGAGATCACGGCGCATCCAGCCGGCCTGGACCTGAAAAAAGACATCGGAGGCGACTTCGAGAAAGTATTTGGCATCAAAGGCCCTATCAGTCTTCTGAATCTCGGTTATGCCCTCGGCAATGGCATCTGCTGGCCCAAGCGGTGGCGGTGGCGGTTGCGTGGCAGGTGTTGCAAAGCCACCTCCAGACCCAGCACCAAAGGAAGGTCGGGGTTGATTTCCCTGCCAGGAATTTGTCGGGCCAGACCGATAAAACTTCTTATAGAGAAAATAGCCGACACCGGCAAGCAGCAGGATCGGCAACAGGCCCATGCCACTCCCGCCACCGCCAAACATCGAGCCAAAAAGCATACCGCCAAGGGCTCCGCCAAGCAGGCCACCTGCCAGCCCCCGACTGAAACTGCCTCTCTGGTTGTTGATCCCCGGTTGCGCACTCTGGCTCGGGGCACTTCGCGGGGCAGAACTGAACGACTTGCCACCACCCCTGGATCTGGCATCGGCATACTCGGCGGTAAGTCCGACCTCAATCAGGGTGAAGGCCAGCAGGACCAGAAAAAAAGGCACACATTTTCTCAACATAATCGACATCGTTACCATCCATTCTTTGCTTGAGGTTATCGCCATGATCGGAATCGATCTGGCACACGGAGAATCGGGACAACATAACAGAAGCTCGCCTCATCTCATGCCTGGAGAGAATCTCCCCGTTCCACAATCAGCGCGAGTCGAGCCTTGAAAAAGACTTTTGCCGACAGTGTTTATGCAAGGGGAAGTCCTGATATGTGATAGATATATCACAGATGAGAGAAAGTAAGGCAGCAATCGGGGAAAAACAACCGGGTGGATTGTAAAAAAAGTTCAGAAACGATCATAATGCACAAACTCCGCCACCGGCCTTCTGGCGGGCGGGGACGGGGCATGGTCCGGATAACCGAGGGGAATCAGAGAGATGAGTTTAAAACCTTCGGGAATCTGCAGCAATTCCTCGGCCCTGCCATGGTCAAAGGCCCCGACGATGACCGAGCCGAGCCCGAGACTCCGGGCCGCAAGGCAGATATTCTGGCTGAGCAAGCCGAGGGCATACATCAGCCAGTCCTCATATCTGGTCACCTGTTTGCTGCTGTACCAACCCGCCTTCCGTGCTTGCCCGCATATCGCCAGGACGACCGGGGCATTGGCAACGGTGCGGGTCACAGGATTTTTTGGCGAAAGGATTTCGGCAAGATGCACCTTCATATCCACGTCTTGTACGACAACAATTTCCCAGCACTGGGAGTTGCCCCAGGAGGGTGCCCAACTCGCCGCTGCAAAAATCTCGGCCAGCTTTTCCGGCTCGACCTCCTGCTCGGTAAAACGCCTGATACTTCTTCTTTCTCGAATAACGTTCATGAACTGCTGTTCCATGGCTGCTCTCCAACATTTATCAACATTTTCCGCCATCTTTCGTCACAGAAAAAATCCCTGCCAATGGTCCCCGGATCAGGAAAATTCGCGCAGTATCTCCCGGGCAATAATCACTCGCTGGATCTCGCTGGTACCCTCATAGATCGTGGTGATGCGGGCATCCCGGGCGTATCGCTCAATCGGGTAATCCCTGGTATAGCCATAGCCGCCGAAGATCTGCATGGCCTCATAACAGGCCCGGTTGGCCGATTCTGTGGCAAAGACTTTGGCCATGGAGGCCTCTTTGGCAAAGGGTCTCCCCTGCTCTTTTTTAAAGGCCGCATTCATCAGCAGCAGACGCGCCGCCTCAAGCTCAGTGTACATATCGGCAATCTTCCACTGAATGGCCTGGAATTCGCTGATTTTTCGCCCGAATTGCGTCCTCTCCAGAGAATATCGTGTAGCCCGGTCCATGGCCGCAAGTCCAATGCCAAGCCCAAGAGAACCGATACCGATGCGCCCACCGGCGAGTTCACTGACTGCAGCCCGGAATCCGTCGTTGACCTTGCCCATGAGGGCTTCCGGCGGAATCCGACAATCCTGAAAAAGGATCTCATTTGTCGGCGAGGCGTGTTGCCCCATCTTCTCTTCCCGTTTGCCGATGACAAATCCCGGTGTGCCGGCCTCAACCAGGAACATACTGATGCCTTTGCCTTTGGCAGCCTTCGGATCCGTTACCGCCCATACTACAAACACCCCGGCGCAGGAGCCGCTGGTGATGAAGATCTTGGCGCCGTTGAGCACCCATTCATCACCATCGCGGACCGCCGTCGTGGCCATGCCGGCGGGATCGGAACCCGCCCCGGTTTCCGTGAGACCAAAGGCCCCGGCCTGATATTCGCCGCTGCAGATCTTCGGGATATATTTGTATTTCTGCTCTTCACTCCCCAGGGCCTGGATGACCTCATTGACCATATTATTCACCGACACCTTCACGGCTGTTGCGGCACAGGCTCTGGCGATTTCGGTCATGGCCACACTGAAGGCAATGACCCCGGCCTCGGAACCGCCATATTCATCCCTGATATTGAGGCCCATGAAACCCAGCTCTGCCAGTTTCTGCAGATTACCGTAAAAGATCTGTTGGTCATCGCCCCTGTCCAGTGCGGCTGCCACCGGTTCGAGTTCGGCTGCGGCAAAGTCCCGGGCCGTATCCTGGATGAGCTTCTGTTCTTCAGTCAAATCGAGATACATATCTACCTTTCCTTATCTTAACCCTGAAATTTTGCTGGACGTTTTTCCAGGAATGCACGCATTCCCTCTTTCTGCTCGTCGCTGGTAAAACAGAGGGCAAACTGGTCGGCCTCGTACTGGCAGGCCCTGGCCAGATCCATCTCCATCCCGCAGTTGACGGCATCCTTACACAATCTGACCGCAACCGGTCCGCGCGAGGCAATTTTTTCGGCCATCTCCCGGCAGGTCGGCAGCAACTGTTCCTGGGGCACAACCCGGTTGACCAGGCCAAGGCGATAGGCCTCCAGCGCATCGATGATATCCCCGGTGAAGAGCAGTTCGTTGGCCGGCCCCTTGCCGATCAGCCGCGGCAGCCGCTGGGTACCGGCAAAACCGGGCAGGACGCCGAGGTTGACCTCCGGTTGGCCGAATTTGGCGTTGTCACTGGCCAGGCGGATATCGCAGGCCAAGGCCAGCTCGCAGCCCCCGCCCAAGGCAAAGCCGTTAACCGCGGCAATCACCGGTTGCGGCAGGTTTTCGATGGTGCTCAGCACTTTCTGGCCAAGCAGGGCGAATCTGCGGGCCGTGAGTGGATCAAGTTTTTCCATGAAGGCGATATCAGCCCCCGCGACAAAGGCCTTCTCACCGCTGCCGGTAATGATCACCACCCTGATCGCCGCATTTTCGGCCAGGCCCTGAAAACAACAAAGCATTTCCTCCAGAGTTTCTTTATTAAGGGCGTTGAGGGCCTTGGGACGATTAATGGTGACGGTGGCAATAGCACCATCCTCTGTAAAAAATAGGTTATTAAACTGCATGCACTTTCTCCTTCATAATAAAAAAGCCCCGATACGTTATACGTCGCGTATCCTGCCGTGAACATGACGGGTAAAAATAGACATCTATTCGGATAGCGTGAATTCCCAGGCACAGTACCATTCTTCCGGATGGGCATCCGGCGGACAGCCGATACACTCCGTCGTTATCCTCTTATCGATTGCCCTGGCAAAATAGCTGTATTCCACCACACCTGCCGACTTACAGGGGTAATCGGCAAGTCCTTTGCGTTTCCTGGCGACCTGGACCCGGCATTCATCCATGCGAAAGACAAAACTGGCGCCTGTTTCTTCGACAATCGATTGTTTGTTGATACAGCCGTAGACCCTGAATCCCAGGGCCTTTTTCAATCCTTCCAGGCCGGAATTTTCCGGCAGGCCCAGCATCTGGCGGATAGAAGAGGCCTCGAACGGCGAGAAATGAGCCCAACAGGAATCGTTACAGCGTTTGGCCTCATTCATGCCCTCACTGGCCTCAACCGCCTGAAACCAGACACCGTCGTTTGCCAGCCAATTCTTGGCGACCCGGTCCCGCAGGTCCTTGAGGGCTGTGTCATCCATGGCCAGCAGCGGAGAAGGAATGCCACCCTCCATGGTAAAGCCCAAGGCCTTGCCAAGATGCTGCATCTGGATGTCGTAGCTTTTGCGCGAGGCGGTATGCAACAACTCCAGGGCCTTTTCCGTGCCCATCTGGTGCCTGACTTCGGTGAACCACAAGGCATGATGGATCATGATCCTATGGAACATATCAACAATGAATCCGGCTGTTTCTTTATGGTTCAAGTCGTCTGGGCGGTATGCGTCAAGAGACATTTCCAATCTCCTTATTGTCGAGAAAGACCATCCGGCAGGGTCACGATGCCGTCGTCAATCATGGTCAGGCGTTCAAGGCCCGTATCGGTCACCAGAAGGGTATTCTCGATGCCGACAACCCCGCGCCCCGGCATAATGACTTTGGGTTCGAGGGCCAGGACCATGCCTTTGGCCAGCGGCAGCTTCTGACCCTTGGCAAGGAACGGGAATTCGTCGAGTTCGAGCCCGACCCCGTGGCCGGTGAAGCGGATGCGCCGATCACCCACACCCATGAAGAATTCTTCGTAGCCCTTGTCGGCGGCCAGGGCCACCATTATTTCGTAGATCTCGCCGGTCGGCACGCCCGGCAGGGCGCGAACCTTGACCTCTTCCTGGATCTCCAGCATGGCCGCATGGGCCCGCAGCAGGTCGTCCTTCAGAGGACCAATCGAGAAGATCCTGGCATGATCGGAGATATAGCCCTTCCAGGCGAAGACATAGTCGAAGAGCACGGGTTCATTCCTGGCGATCTTCTTGAATCCGGCCCCCTGACCAACCAGGGGACTGACCCCCGGACCGCCCGTAGGCGAAGCCAGATAGCTGGGAACAGCAGCATCGGGACCCGACAGCAGGTGGCCGTAGAACAGCTCGCTGCCCCAGAGCCGCATCCGCACAATGCCCTGGTGCCCGAGACTGCGGGCATAGGCCTCAAGCTGACCGGCCAGGGCTACCTCGGTCATGCCCTCTCTGAGGATCTCCGGCACCCTGGCGGCCACCTTGTCGGAAAGGGCGGCGGCTTCCCTGAGAAGGCCGATCTCGTAATCGGATTTGATCGCCCGGATCAAGCGAATTTCAGTGGATACATCGACGATCCTGGCACCTTTGAAGATGTCGGAGTACTGGAAATAGAGGTTGACCGGCAGGACGTCCAGTTCCATACCGAGGACAGCCGGCAGTGAACAGCCTCTTTCCTGCATGATCTCCGGGATCTTCTTCGGACTGGCAAGCGAAATCACCGTCAGGGGCGACTCGGCCGCCGCCCGCTCCACATCCTTGAAGATCATCAGCAAGGGCTCGCCTTCTGCAGGGATATAGAGCCAGCCTTGCTGACCCGTACCAGCGAAATAGAAAAAGTCAGTCTTCTGGACGATCAGGCTGCCATCGACTTCTTTTCGCCGCAAGTCAGCCTGAAGCTTCTTGATCCTGGCCTGAATCTCCTCTGCCGGAACAGCCAATGCATATGTTTCCATTGTCTTCTCCTGATGTGGCTAAATGGTGACTAATTAGCGGTATTAATAGGTATAAAATCCTCTGCCGGTCTTTCGACCCAACCAACCGGCCTCGACATACTTTCTCAGCAGAGGACAGGGCCGATATTTCGAATCCTTGAAACCATCATACAGGGTTTCCATAATGGCAAGGCAGGTGTCAAGCCCGATGAGATCGGCCAGGGCCAGAGGTCCCATGGGATGATTCATGCCGAGACGCATCACCGTGTCGATATCCTCGGCCTTGCCAACGCTCTGATAGAGGCAGAAGATGGCCTCGTTGATCATCGGCATGAGGATTCGGTTGGCGATAAAACCGGGGAAATCGTTGGCCTCGGCCGGGGTTTTGCCAAATTTCAGACACAGATTCCACGTAGTCTCGAAGGTTTCCGGCGATGTCGCCAGGCCCTTAATCACCTCCACCAGCTTCATGACCGGCACCGGATTCATGAAATGCATGCCGATAACCTTGTCGGGGCGTTTTGTCTGGGCCGCAATCCGGCCAATCGGAATCGAGGAGGTGTTTGTTGAGAGAATCACGTGGGCCGGGCAGATGTCGTCTAGGTCCCTGAATACCTTGAATTTCAGATCCTGCCGTTCAACGGCTGCCTCAACCAGAAAATCCACCGAGGCCATGTCCCCAAGATCGATCGTAGTCTGGATTCTCGCCAGGATTGCCTCTCGCTCAACCGCATCGAGCTTACCCTTTTCGACACAGCGGTCGAGGTTTTTGGCGATATTGGCCCGCCCTTTTTCGACAAATTCTTCCTTGATATCACTCATCAGGACCTGCAAGCCGCTGGCAGCTGCAACCTGGGCAATCCCGTTGCCCATCTGGCCTGCGCCAATCACCCCGAATTTTTTGATGTCCATATTTTCTCCCCTTCGTTCGCCTGGAACGGCGGCTATCTTTTCACGATCAGGGCAACCGCCTCTCCACCGCCAAGGCAAAGCGAGGCGAGTCCGGTCCTGGCATCCTGTCTCTGCATCTGATACAACAACGTCGTCAGCACCCTGGCCCCACTGCCACCGATGGGATGGCCGATGGCCACACTGCCGCCGTTGACGTTCACCTTGGCAGGATCAAGCTCAAGCACCCGGTTGATAGCCACCGAGGTGCCGCTGAAGGCCTCATTAACCTCGAAGAGATCGATGTCTGCGAGGGTAATCCCTTCTTTTTTCAACACCTTGGGAATAGCGAGAATGGGGGCCATCAGCACATATTTCAGTTCAATGCCGGCAGAGGCCTGGGCACCGATCTCGGCCATGATGGTACATCCCAGCTCTTCGGCCTTCTCCCGACTCATAACCACCAGGGCCGCGGCCCCGTCACTGATGATCGAGGCATTGCCGGCGGTCCCCACACCAGCTTTTTTAAAGGCGGGTCGCATTTTGGCAAGGCTATCATAGGAGGTCTCGACGGGACACTCATCTTTCTCAAAGAGTTTGACCTCCCCTTTTTTGCCGGGGATCGGCACCGGCACGATCTCGTCCTGAAAGACCCCACCTGCCGAGGCCGCTACGGCCCTGCGGTAGGATTCGGCGGCAAAGCGGTCTTGATCCTCTCGGTTGACCTGCCAGTTTTCACAGATGAGTTCATTGGACATACCCATGTGAAAATCGTTGACCACATCCCACAGGCCGTCATGGACCATATGATCCTCGATCTTGCCCGGCCCCATGCGATGGCCCCATCTGGCCTTTTCGAGATAATAGGGGGCCATACTCATATTCTCCATGCCGCCGGCGACCACGACATCGGCGTCGCCGCACTGGATGGCCTGGGCGGCCAGCATCACGGCCTTGAGTCCAGAGCCACAGACCTTGTTGACGGTGATGGCCTCGACCTCCTGCGGCAGATCGGCCTTTATGGCTGCCTGTTTGGCCGGATTCTGGCCGTAGCCACAGGGCAGGACCATACCCATGATGCACTCGTTGATTTCCTTCTTGTCAATTCCGGCCCGTCTGACGGCCTCCTTGATGACAAGAGCACCAAGATCAGTAGCACCGATTGTGCTCAAGCCTCCGCCAAAGCTTCCCAACGGGGTTCGCACCGCACTTACAATTACCGCCTTTCGCATGACATTCCTCATCCTATAATTCGTTTGCTGAGACTGTCGGGTCAGAGTGGTGACAGTCTTCGACCATGAGCCTTCTACCATCGCCTGAGTAATACAGTATACAACCGGAGGTCAGGAAAAAACCACTTTTCCCTGAGAGGCCCCATGATTCTGTAGTCGATAGGGCAAGAAGGGCAGGACCTCTTAAAGAGATCCTGCCCTCAGGTGCATCATCTTTACCAGGAAAGATCAGTGTTCATGGCTGTAAAACGGCCATTTATGGAAGAACCATTCATTCCAGAGCAGGGGGATAATCCACCAGAAATTCCAGATCAGCGATTCGCCATGCAGAACTCTCTCGGCAATGCCATGCTCCATGTGGTGATTCCCCAGGCCCCAGTGACCGAAGTTGAGGTAATAGAAAAAGATATAGTTGATGATACAGAGAACGCCGACACCTGCCGTGCGATACCAGAAGGCCGACCACGAATCCACATCCGGCATCGGTACCATATCGTCAAAATAGTGATGCCAGATAAGGAAGGGCATCAGGGTGAAGCCGGCAATTTCCGCGGCGTGATACCACAGGAAGCGGACCAGACTGTCTTTATTGTTGGCCTCCAGGGCCTCGGTCATGTCCGGCAACCAGAGAGGGGCAAACTTCACACAGGCCGAGGCCACAAGATAGCCGAGTACGACAATGATAAAAAATGAGACCAATCCTTTCAGTGGTTGCGCTATCTTGATCGCCGACCAGGGTTTCATCCGCCAGACGTTGGCAGTCATGAACAGGATCACGATCATCCATTCCCACCAGCCGAATACCCAGTGGACATGGGGGGTGCCGGCGATATTGGCCCACCAGGGGAAATTCATGCCAATGGAGGTGCCAAAGGCTTTGCCATAGATCATGCCCCAGAAGGGTACGATCAGGGCGACATAAAAGAACATGGTCCATAGAGAGGCCCAACTGAATTCCGCGAATCCGGCCATGGGCTGCTTGAGATCACTGGGACGTACCGGCCATTTGCCAAAGAGGATAGTAATGAACGGGTAGCTGAAAAAACCGATGAGGACGAAACAGACGACCGCCCGCTCACCGTAGCGGGCACTGCCGGCCACCAGTTTTTCCAGGGAGATTTCCTTACCGCAGGTGACCATGGCCCCGGCCGCATCCTTGAACTGGGCGATGTAGGAGCCACCGCCGGCCAACGCTTCCAAGTTGCTCTGACTGAGAAAATTAAAACCCAGCCCCAGAACCCGGTAGAACACTACATGGATGACGAACCAGACAAGGGCCAGATTGACAAAGGTTTCAACAACCCCCCTGGCCGGTTGGGGAATATCCTGAAAGGGCCAGTCTGCGAGAAACATATGCTGCCACAGGCCGACAAGGATCATCATTGCCAGGTACATGACAAACGGATAGGGGAATGAGTGGATAGGTCCCCTTGGATCACTCAAAATAAACCAGAGTATCCAGGCAATGCCGAAAAAAGCACTAAACGAGATGATGCCAGTGAGTGGTTGCCCCCACCGGGGTTTCAATTCTCCTGCGGCCATACGCTCCTCCTTTTGACAAAGATGACTAAGAACTTCGTGTTTATGTGGAAGTCCTGAAACCAGAGATTTCAGGGCAGCCCCACTATTGCCGGTTTGAGGCAACTCAGATCTTATGCTAACGGCCCTACATCTGAGCGCTCAGTCGGATTAATATCACGGTATTTCAAAGCCTTATCTGCCGAGATATCTACAGCAAACAGTTCGACCAGCAAACTGACCAAGCGCTCAATCATTTTCCCGATGATTATCCGCTGCTCTTTTTTTGTCAATCTTTTTTTCGTGGAAATAACGGGGTCTTTTCATGTTCGTGCTGAGATCACGGCAGAGTGCAAAATACGAAATATCAGCCAGGGCTAGCTCCCAAGCCCTCCTCCTTGCCCTCTCCATCCGCTTGTGGTGTGATAGAAATTATAAACCATTCAGCCATCGCCAATGGCTGAGTGCATTCCTCATCTTCATATCTTTTTACTGACCAGGAAAGGGGCAATCACCGGACCAACAAAAAAACTCTTTGACAAATGCAACTCAATATATTTGAGTTCTTTTTACAAACCGACCGAGCGCTCAGTTGTGATGCTCAAGTGAAGGGAGCGGGCAGGGGCAAAACCCGGCTATTCATTTCAATTCAAAGGTAAGGAGTCTTTAATGGGTATGGAAAATCTATACAGAGAAGTTATGGACCTTAACATGATGGATGATAATGACCAGAAAGGGGTCGTCGCCAAAGCCTTTTTTGAAAAGCTCAACTTCATGGCACTGCCTGACTATTTCAACTGGGCCGAGGAAATTTTCGAAGGACTCCACGTCAAGGAGCGGGGCGATAAGAAAGCTCTGATCTGGGCGGATATCCATACCAAAGAAAGAAAAAGCTATACCTATAAGGAATTCGCCGCCCGTGGCAACCAGTGCCTGAACACCCTGCGCCAGGCTGGAGTCGATAAAGGTGGCAACATGTACATGATGCTGCCGATCATCCCGGAAACCTGGTTCGCCAGTTACGCCTGTGTGAAGGGCGGTATCGTCGCAGTACCGACGGCCACCTCCATGACCCTCAGGGAACTCGAATTCCGATTCCAGGCCTATCCGCCGGACTGCATCGTGGCGGCGGAGGCCTTTACCGACCTGATCGACGAGGGCATCAAGCTAACTGGCGTCAAACCGAAGATCAAGGTGGTGATCGGTAACAAGGCAGGCTGGAAGAGCTACAGCGAACTCGACAACGAGAAGACCGAGGCCGCAGCCGCCAAAACCAAATCAAACGACCTGCTGTTCTGTTTCTTTACCTCCGGCACAACCGGCCTGCCCAAGCGTGTCGGCCATACCGCCACCTCCTACCCGGTCGGTCACCTCTCCACCTCGGTCATCACCGGTATCCAGACCACTGATATCCATCACAACCTGGGCGCCCCGGGTTGGGCCAAATGGGCCTGGAGCAGCTTTTTCGGCCCCCTTAATGTCGGGGCCACGGCCTCCGGTTTCAATTTTAAGACCCTGGACGGTCCCGCCTATCTCGAAGCCATCTCCACCCACAAGATTTCGGTCTTCTGCGCCCCGCCCACTGCCTGGCGCATGTTCATCGGCCTCGATATCAGCAAACATGACCTCACCTCTCTCAGGCAGTCGGTCGGCGCCGGCGAACCACTCAACCCGGAAGTCATCTCCCAGTGGAAGAAGTTGACCGGCACCGAGATTCGCGACTTCTACGGCCAGACCGAATCCACCGCGATGATCGGCAATCCACCCTGGATCAAGGGCAAGATGCGCAGCGGCTCGTTTGGCTACCCATCCTTCATGTATGATGTCGTCCTGCTCGACGATGAAGGCAAGGAGATTGCCAAGGCCGACGAACCGGGCCACATCGCCGTGCGGCTCACCAACTGGCGGAGTATCGGTCTGTTTACCGAATATATCGGCAATCCCGAGAAAATGGCCGGGGTGTTCATCGACGGCTATTACTACACCGGTGATCGGGCAAGCTTTGATGCCGACGGCTACTGGTGGTTCGTCGGTCGGGCCGATGACGTCATCAAGTCCTCGGATTTCCGCGTTGGCCCCTTCGAGGTCGAGAGCGCCATGATAGAGCACGTTTCCGTACGTGAGGCGGCGGTTGTAGGCGTACCCGATCCACAAAGGCATCAGCTGGTCAAGGCCTACATCATCCTCAAAGACGGCTATGAACCCACCCGCGAGCTGGCCCTCGAACTCTTCCAGCACAGCATCAATATCCTGGCAAAATTCAAGATCCCGAGGATCATCGAGTTCATCCCGGAACTGCCGAAGACCATCAGCGGCAAGATCCGCCGGGTGCAGTTGCGCGAGGTGGAAACCGAACGGATAAGCCAGGGCGGCGAAGCCAAACCCATGGAATTTTTCTACAAGGATTTCCCGGAACTGAGATCGAAGAAAGGCTAAGCCGTTGTCAAAAAATAACATGGCCAGAGAAATGCCTGGAACGGCATAAGGAGCCGTAAGGAAATGGTTTTAAATGGCCTGGTTATTTCCTAACGGCTCCTAAAAAAAAGCATCGACCGGGGAGGAGGCCCCTCCTCCCCGGCCAAACACATCAATGCCGCAAACAGATCAACAGACCACGTCCCGCAGACCTCTTCCAGGAGCCCGAACAGCATGAACTTTGAATTGACCGAAGAACAAAACCTGATCCGTGATATGGTGCGCAGTTTCGCCGAAACAGAGATTGCCCCGTCGGCTGCGATCCGTGACGAGGAAGAACGTTTCGACCGGGTGCTCATGTTCGACAGGCTGGCGGAACTGGGGCTGACCGGCATCGTCTTCCCGGAGGAGTACGGCGGGGCCGGAGCGGATTATATCAGCTACGCCATCGCCGTCGAAGAACTCTCAAGGGTGTGCGCCTCAACCGGCGTAACTCTCTCAGCCCATCTGTCGCTTGGGGCCAATCCGATCTATCTCTTTGGCACCGAGGAGCAGAAACAGCAGTTCCTGACCCCCATGGCCCGGGGTGAGAAGATGGGGGCACTCGGCCTGACCGAGCCCTCGGCCGGTTCCGATGCCGGCGGCACCAAGACCACCGCCCGACGTGACGGTGACAGCTGGATCCTGAACGGCTCCAAAATATTCATCACCAATGCCGGTGATGCCGAGACCTATATCGTCCTCGCCCGGACCGACAAAGAGGCGGAAAAACACCACGGCATGAGCGCCTTTATCGTCGAAAAGGGCACACCCGGTTTTTCCTTTGGTAAAAAGGAAAAGAAGATGGGCATCCGCTCTTCACCAACGATGGAATTGGTCTTCACCGACTGCCGCATTCCGCTGACTAACCTCCTCGGCCCTGAGGGCAGCGGTTTCAAGGTTGCCATGAAAACCCTGGACGGCGGCCGCATCGGCATCGCCTCCCAGGCCTTGGGCATCGCCCAGGGGGCACTCGATGCCACGGTGGCCTACGCCAAAGAGCGCAAACAGTTCGACACCCCCATCGCCAGGTTTCAGGGTGTGCAGTTCCAACTGGCCGACATGGCCACTCGGGTAGAAGCCTCCCGCTTGCTGGTTTACCGAGCCGCCTATCGTGCCAGCGCAGGGCTGGCCTACTCCCAGGAAGCGGCCATGGCCAAACTCTTTGCCAGCGAGACAGCGATGTGGGTGACTACCCAAGCCGTTCAGATCCATGGCGGTTATGGTTATACCCGCGATTTCCCG